>NZ_JBDJLM010000103.1:0-13926 GCF_039673365.1 Pseudomonas sp. TWI923
GCTGCCCCGGCGTCTGCCTCCGCCTGATCGGCGGCAAAAGGGAGGGCTTTTTTTGTAGGAGCGGCCTTGTGTCGCGATAGGGCCGCAATGCGGCCCCGGCGGTCTATGGGGTAATGCAACTATCTGGGGCCGCTTCGCGCCCCTTTCGCGACACAAGGCCGCTCCTACAGGGCAACGCACCGGCCAGTTTCAACGCACCAGGCAAGGCTTCTTGTTATCGAAGCTCCAACCAGGGATCAGGTACTGCATCGCCACGCTGTCATCACGCGCCCCCAGCCCCATGTTGCGGTAGCACTCATGGGCCTTGGCCAACTGATCTTCATCCAGCTGCACACCCAACCCCGGACGCTCCGGCACCCGCACATGGCCGTCGACGATGCGCAGTGGCTCGCGGGTCAGGCGCTGGCCGTCCTGCCAGATCCAGTGGGTGTCGATGGCGGTGATCTCGCCCGGCGCGGCGGCGGCCACCTGGGTGAACATGGCCAGCGAAATATCGAAGTGGTTGTTGGAATGCGAGCCCCAGGTCAGGCCCCAGTCGTGACACATCTGCGCCACCCGCACCGAGCCCTGCAGGGTCCAGAAGTGCGGGTCGGCCAGGGGGATGTCCACCGCCTGCGACTGGATCGCATGGCCCATCTGCCGCCAGTCGGTGGCGATCATGTTGGTGGCGGTGGGCAGGCCGGTGGCACGGCGGAACTCGGCCATCACCTCACGGCCGGAGTAGCCGTTCTCGGCGCCACAGGGGTCTTCGGCATAGGCCAGCACGGCGTGCTTGTCGCGGCACAGGGCGATGGCCTGTTTCAGTGACCAGGCACCGTTGGGGTCGAGGGTGATGCGCGCCTCGGGGAAGCGTTCTGCCAGTGCGGTGACGGCTTCCATCTCCTCCTCGCCGCGCAGCACCCCGCCCTTGAGCTTGAAGTCGTTGAAGCCATAGCGGGCCTTGGCGGCTTCGGCCAGGCGCACCACCGCCTCCGGGGTCATGGCCTGTTCATGGCGCAGGCGCAGCCAGTCGTCATCGGCGTCGGTCTCGTTGCGATAGGCCAGGTCGGTCCGGTTGCGGTCACCGATGTAGAACAGATAGCCGAGCATCTTCACCGCTTCGCGTTGCTGCCCTTCGCCGAGCAGCGCGGCCATGGGCACGCCCAGGTGCTGGCCGAGCAGGTCGAGCAGCGCCGACTCGATGGCAGTCACCGCATGCACGGTGATGCGCAGGTCGAAGGTCTGCAGGCCACGCCCGCCGGCATCGCGCCCGGCGAAGCTCTGGCGCATGGCGTTGAGCACGCGCTGGTAGTGGCCGATGGGCTGGCCGACCACCAGCGCGCGGGCGTCTTCCAGGGTCTGGCGAATGGCTTCGCCGCCAGGCACTTCGCCCAGGCCTGTGTTGCCGGCACTGTCGCGCAGGATCACCACGTTGCGGGTGAAGTACGGGCCATGGGCGCCGCTGAGGTTGAGCAGCATGCTGTCGTGGCCGGCCACCGGGACCACGCGCAGGTCGGTGACCACCGGGGTGTCGTGTTGAACCTGTGGGATGGTGTGCATGTTCATGGAGTCTCTCTCGCAATCAGTTGGCCGAGGCGGCCTTGAGGTCTTGGGCAGGCACGCCCTTGGCGCGGGTACGGACGAAGAACACCGCGATGGCAGCCACTACCGAGGTCACCGCCAAGCCGTACAAACCGCCCTGGATCGAACCCGTCTGCTGCTCCAGCAAGCCGAAGGTGGTGGGGGCGACGAAGCCGCCGAGGTTGCCCACCGAGTTGATCAGGGCGATCACCGCCGCGGCGATCCGTGCATCCAGGTAGCCCTGGGGGATTGGCCAGAACAGCGACGAGGCCGCCTTGAAACCGATGGCCGCAAAGCACACGGCGACGAAGGCGAACACCGGCCCGCCGGTGGTGGACATGAACATGCCGGTAGCCGCCACCAGCAGCGCCGCCGCCACCCAGGCCTGCTGGAAGCGCCAGCGCCGGGCGCAGGCCGCGAAGCTGTACATGGCGATGATCGAGATCAGCCAGGGGATGGAGTTGAAGAAGCCCACCTGCAGGTCGCTGAGGTCGCCCATGCGCTTGATGATGCTCGGCAGCCAGAAGGTCGCGGCATAGATGGTCAGCTGGATGCAGAAGTAGATCAGGCAGAACAGCAGGATCTGGCGGTCCTTGAGCAGGCTCCAGGACGACGCCTTGACCACCCCGCCCGCCTCGCGCTCACGCTGCTCCTGGTCGATGGCCGCCACCAGCGCGTCCTGCTCTTCGCGGCTCAGCCACTTGGCGTCATGGGGTTTGGAGTCGAGCCAGAAGAACACGAAGAAGCACAGCGCCACCGAGGCCATGCCTTCGATGAACAGCATCCATTGCCAGCCGTGCAGGCCCATGCCCTGGATCTGCATCAGCGCCCCGGCCAACGGCCCGGAGATCAACGAGGCCACGGCCGAGCCACTGAGGAAGATGGCGATGGCCTTGCCGCGTTCGGCGGCCGGCAGCCAGCGGGTGAAGTAGTAGATCACCCCAGGGAAGAACCCGGCCTCGGCAACCCCCAGCAGAAAGCGCAGCACGTAGAACTGGGTTTCGTTCTGCACGAAGGCCATGGCGGTGGCCACCAGGCCCCAGGTGAACATGATGCGGGTCAGCCACAGGCGCGCGCCGACCTTCTGCAGCAGCATGTTCGACGGCACTTCGAACAGCGCGTAACCGATGAAGAACAGCCCGGCGCCGAAGCCATAGGCCGCCGCGCTGATACCCAGGTCACTCTCCAGGTGCGGGCGGACGAAACCGATGTTGACGCGGTCCAGGTAGTTGACGATGAACATGATGACGAACAGCGGCAGGACGTGGCGCTTGACCTTGGCCACCGCGCTGCTCAGCACGGCATCGCGCCCGGCGGACGGATCGAGGGTGTGGTTCACAGGTGTATCTCCCACTAATTGTTTTTGTGCGGGTCGATGGAGGTCCGGGCGTTGGGCAAACACCCTGTTGTCTGACATCCAGGTGAGCGAATCATAGGCGTCGCAAAGTTGTACGACAAGATCGAAAACAGGCAGTAAAAAGCAAAATACAAGTAGATAAAACGCCTAAAAGCAGCGAAAAGATAAAAACAAGTCACCCACGCGCAAGTAACGGCGGCTGGTTAATGGGGTAAATTATTTTCATTTTTTTAACTTGTCGTACAAGCAAGCCTGCTAGGCTCGGCGGATCGGCCAGCCACTTGTGCCGGCGCATCAGCGAGCTCCGCATGGACACCCAAGACACCCCGCGCAAACGCGGCCACAGCCGCGCCCACGACCTGGTCTCCAGCCTGACCCAGCAGATCCTGCTGGGCACCTTCAGGCCCGGCGACCGCTTGCCCTCGGAAAACACCCTGGTGCGTGAACACGGCATCAGCCGCACCGTGGTGCGTGAAGCGCTGTCCAAGTTGCAGGCCTCGGGCCTGGTGGAGCCGCGCCACGGCATCGGCACCTTCGTCATCGAACGCCAGGCCCAGGCCGGCCTGCGGGTGGGCGCCGAAAGCGCCGCCAGCGTGCGTGACCTGCTGGAGCTGCGCATCGGCCTGGAAGGCCAGGCTGCCGCGCTGGCCGCCTTGCGCCGCACCGATCGGCACCTGGCGCAGATGCGCCAGGCCCTGGACGACTATCAAGACCTGGCCGCCGCCGGCGACAGTTGCATCGAAGCCGACCGGCGCTTCCACCTGCTGATCGCCGAGGCCACCGGCAACCTGTACTTCGGCGAGATGATGGCGCACCTGGGCAGCGCGCTGATCCCGCGCAACCGCCTGGCCCAGGCCGACCGCGCCGGGGCCAGGCTGGCAAGGCAGGCGTACCTGGCCAACCTGGAGCACGAGGCGATCCTCAATGCCATCCGCCGCCAGGACCCGGACGCCGCGCGGGCAGCGGTGTGCTTGCACCTGTCCAACAGCCGGGACCGGTTGGTGCCGGATTGACGGGGCGGATTGCCTGCACAGGCCTCATCCCCAGCAAACCGGCATCCACAGGGGGAACACGCCCCCTGTAGGAGCGGCCTTGTGCCGCGAAAGGGCTGCACGGCAGCCCCGGCGATTTATGTTGCGTAGCTGAAAACTGGGGCCGCTTCGCGCCCCTTTCGCGGCACAAGGCCGCTCCTACAGGGGACGTGCAAACCCATTGGGAGGCCGGCTTGCCGGCGACAGGGCCCGCAAAGCTCACCCCACCGCCCGATCCACCAACACCTGCAAACGCCCCCGCGAACAGCGCTCCACCCGCGCCTCGACGCCATACACCTCAGCCAGCAACCCCGGCACCAGCACCTGCTCCGGTGCACCGCAGGCCACCACCCGCCCCGCACTGAGCACCACCAGCCAGTCGGCATGGCTGGCCGCCAGGTTGATGTCGTGCAGCACCGCCACCGCCAGCAAGCGATGGGCGACAACCCGCTCACGCACCGCATCCATCACCCGCAACTGGTAATGCAGGTCCAGCGCGCTGGTGGGCTCATCCAGCAGCAATACTCGCGGGTTGCGCGCCAGCAACTGGGCCAGGGCCACCAGTTGCCGCTGCCCCCCGGACAGGCTGGCCAACGGCTGCTCGGCCAGGTGCTCGATACCCAACCGGCGCAGCGCCTCGAACGCCGTACCCAGCGGGTTGTCGGCCCCGCTCACGCGCAAGCCGACGATGATGCTCTCCAGCACCCCCAGGGCGATCCCCGGGGGCAGTTGCTGGGGCATGTAAGCCAGCCGCCGTGAGCGCTCGGCAACGCCCAGCCGAGTCACCTGATCACCGTCCAGCGTCAGCGAACCCTGCATAGGTTCAAGGCCCGCCAACGCCCGCAGCAAGGTCGACTTGCCCGCGCCGTTCGGCCCCACCAGCGCCACCAGGCTGCCAGCCGGTAACTCAGGCAAGGTCACCTGGTGCAGTACCTGCCGTGCGCCATACGCCACCGACAATTGATCGATCAACAGGCTCACAGGTTTCTCCCCCGGCGGAACACCAGCACCACGAACACCGGCACCCCCACCAGCGCGGTGACGATGCCCACCGGCACGATCACCCCGGGCAGGATCAGCTTGCTGGCAATCGACGACAGCGACAGCAGCAATGCACCCACCAGCGCGCTCGCCGGCAGCAGGAAGCGCTGATCCTCGCCCACCAGCAAACGGGCGATATGCGGCCCCACCAGGCCGACGAAACCGATGGTGCCGACAAAGGCCACGGCCGTGGCCGACAGCAGGCTGATGCGCACCAGCGAGGCGAAACGCAGGCGCCGGGTATCGACACCAAAACTGCGCGCCCGCTCCTCGCCCATGCGCAACAGGGTCATGGCCGGCGCTGCGCGCAGCGAGAAGGGCAACAACACGGCCAGCACCAAAGCGAGGATGCCGAGCTTCTGCCAGTCGGCCCGGGCCACGCTGCCCAAGGTCCAGAACACCAGCTGCTGCAGCACGTCCTCGGTCGCCAGCAATTGCAGCAGCGACACCAGCGCATTGCAGCTGAACACCAGGGCAATGCCGAACAGCACCAGGCTCTCGACGCCGGCGCCGCGCAGCCGCGCCATGGCCTGCAGCAACACCACCGACAGGCAGGCGAAGACGAACGCCATCAGCGTCACCTGCACGCCCGGCGCCAGCCAGGCCACGCCCAGCGGATAAGCGATGGCCAGCGACGCGCCGAGTGCCGCCGCCGACGAAACGCCCAGGGTGAACGGGCTGGCCAGCGGGTTGTCGAGGATCGCCTGCATCTCGGCCCCAGCCAGGGCCAATGCAGCCCCCACCAACACCGCCATCAGCGAATAGGGCAGGCGCACGTTCCAGATGATCACCCGCTCGGTGCCGCTCAGGGTCGCGGGGTCGAGCAGGCCGTGCAGCAATTGCCCCAGGCCCATGCCCGAGGCGCCACTGGCCAGGTCCAGCAACACCGACAGCAGCAACAGCGCCGCCAACCCCAGCACCAGCCCGCTACGCCGCCACAGCACGCGCCGGTAGCGCCCGGCCGCCAGGGCTGCGCCATCCTGCGCCAACGCGGTCACCGGGCGTCGACCCAGTACTGGCCGTCCAGGCCGATGTTCAACAGGCGATTGATCTCGGCCAGGGTGGCCTGCGGGTCGAGGTCCTTGAAGCGCTCGGGGTGAATCCAGCGTGCCATGGCTTCGATGGCGAGGATGTTGAACGGCGAGTTGTAGAAGTCATGCCACAAGCCATGAGCCTGCCCGGCCTGGATCGGCCGCAGCGGCGCGAACTCGGGCCGAGCAGTGATGTGCGCCAGGCTCTGGCGCGCGGTGTCGGTGGCCACGCCGGCCCCCAGCAGCACACCCGGTGCACGGTTGCCAGTGGCGATGTACACGTCGGGGTCGGCCTGCAACACGTACTCGACACTCACGTCGCCCACTGCGCCAGGCACCACATCGGCGCCGATGTTATGCCCGCCGACGGCCGCCACCAGGCTGCCCAACCCACTCTTGCCGGTGGTGTGCCCCGGCGCCTGCCAGACCCCGGCCAGCAGTTCGAGGAACACCTTCGGTCGCTGGCTGTCGGGCAGCCCGACCACCGCGTCGGTGACCTGTTTCAGGTGCCGGTCATACAGGCTCAGGTATTGCTCGGCCTGCTGCTCACGGTCGAGCAACGTGCCGAGCGCACGCAGGCTGACCCGGGTGTTCTCGATCGGGTGCACGCGAAAGTCGATGAACAGCACCGGCACACCGGCCTTGGCCAGCAGGTCGGCCACCGGGCTGTGCTGGGTCGGGCCCTCACCGGCAATGCTGAACACCGCCAGGTCCGGCTTCAAGGCCAGGATCTGCTCGGCGCTGACGCTCTGCTCCGAGGCCTGGCCGATCAACGGCAGCTTGCCGATCTGCGGATAGCGCTGGGCGTACGCCGCATAGGTGTGCGGGTCGAGCAGGCGCATGTCGTTCTGCCAGCCGACCACCCGCCCGAAGGGGTTGTCGCGGTCGAGCAAGGCCAGGGCGAAGAACAGCCGGCCCTCGCCGAGCACTATACGCTGCGGCGTGTGCTCGACCGTGACCGTGCGCCCGAGCACATCGGTGACCTGCACCGCGCTGGCCGGTTGCGCCAGGCCAAGCCAGGCACCGAGCATCAAGGGCAGCGCCAGCAGGCGCCGCCAGGACAGTGGTTGAAACATGGGTGACCTCCCAAGGTCAGGTGTCGCCCCAGCGACGGAGCAGGTTGTGGTACACGCCGGTCAGTTCCAGCAACGAACCGGCGTCGGCCTGTTGTGCCGTCAGGCGCTGGATCGCCACGTCCATGTCCAGCAGCAGGCTGCGCTGGCTGTCCTCGCGCACCAGGCTTTCGATCCAGAAAAACGCCGCCAGGCGCTCGCCCCGGGTCACAGGCGCTACCCGGTGCACACTGCTGCCCGGGTACAACACCAGGTGCCCGGCCGGCAGCTTGACCTGACGCTCGCCGAAGGTGTCGCGGATCACCAGTTCGCCGCCGTCGTAGCTGTCCGGTTCAGCCAGGAACAAGGTCGCCGACAGGTCTGTACGTACCCGCTCGCGCACGCCCTTGATGCCGCGGATGGCGTTGTCGATGTGAAAGCCGAACCCCTCGCCCGCCGCGTAGCGATTGAACAGCGGCGGGTAGATGCGCTTGGGCAGGGCGGCGGACATGAACAGCGGGTTGTCCGACAGCCGCTGCAGGATCAGCCCGCCCAACTGGCGGGCGACCGGGTCGTCCTCGTCCAGCTGGCGGTTGTGCTTGGCCTGGGCCGACTGCACGCCGGCCGTGGCCTTGCCATCGACCCAGGGCTGCGCCAGCAATTGCTGGCGCAGTTCGCGCAGTTCGTCAGCGCTGAACAGGTTTTCGATCTGCACCAGCATCAGAAGCTGTAATCCACGCTGGCGGTCAGGGTGCGCCCGGCCCCCGGCACGCCGTACAGCTGGAAGCCGTCGAGCGAGGCGCCGACGCGGCTGTAGTAGAAGGTGTTGAACAGGTTCGACACGTTCAGGTTGAGCGTGGTCTGGCTGTCGACCTTGTAGCGCGCCGCCAGGCTGTGCAACCAGTAGGACGGCGCCTTCTCATGGTCGCGGGTGTAGACCGTGTAGACCCCGGTCGGGCCGTTGGCGTAGCTGCTGTTGTTGTTCAGCCCGCCGACGTACTTGTTGTCGCTGTAGCGGCGCCGGCCCACGTAGTCGGCCCCGTAGCTGACGCTGAGCTGGTCGGTGAGGTCGTAGGTGGTCCACAGGTTGGCGGTCAGGTCGGGGACGTTCTTGGCTTCCTCGCCCTTGTTGGCGCCCTTGGTCTGGCGGCTCTTCATCACGGCGAAACCGGCATAGGCCGACCAGCGCTGGGTGAGCTGCCCCTGCAGGCCCAGCTCGAGGCCATCTACCCGCTTGGCCGGCAGCGCACGCACCGGCGAGGTCTCGCCTTCGCTGTATTCCCAGCTGTCTTCGAGCTCGGTGCGGAACAGTGCGGCAGTCAGGTTCAGGCGCTCGTCGAGCAGTTCCCACTTGGTGCCCAGCTCGTAGGTTTTCGATACCGCCGGCTTGTAGGCCTCGGTGCTGGCCGCGCCGTAGATCTGGTTGTTGGTGCTGGCCCCCACCGCCGACGGCTGCGCGGCCTGGCTGTAGGACAGGTAGATGCTGCCGTTGGGCAGCGGCTTGTAGACCACCCCGGCACGCCCGCCGAAGGCATCGTCGCGGCTACTGCTGCTGCCGGTGGAGCGCTCGCTGTCGACCTGCCAGTGGTCGTACCGCAGGGCCAGCAGCAGTTGCCATTGCGGGTCCAGGGTGACGGTGTCGGAGGCGTACAGGGCCGCGTCCTTCACGACGCTGCGCGGGTCGCCGTAGCCCTTGTCGGTGCGGGTCGAGGCAAAGCTGTGGGCCGGGTCGGACAGGTTGAAGAACATCGAACCGTCCGGCACCTTCATGCTCTTGTGCAGGCCGCCGTAGGTTTCGCGGTACAGCTCAACACCCGTCACGGCCTCGTGGTGAATGCCACCGGTGTCGAGGTTGAAGCGCAGGTCGGTCTGGTTGTCGACGATCTCGTAGCGCTTGGACAGGCCGAAGTCGCTGCCGCGCAGGTAGCCGTAGCCACTGGCACTGTTGGCGTAGTCGGTGTAGGCGCTGATGCCGTTGACCGAGCTGCGCGGCCCCAGCCCGACATAGCCCAGGCTGGCGCAGCGGGGGCCGGTGCAGGTGCGGCTGCCATCGGCATTGGCGGCGACGAAACGGGCCGGCGACAGCACCGCCCAGTTGTCGGTCTGCTGCCAGCGCAGCTGGTTGCGCAAGGTCAGGTCGTCGCTGAAGTCGTGCTCGAACAGGCCGGTCAGCGAGCGGGTTTCGCTGCGCTGGGTATACAGGCTCGAATCGCCGTACCAGGCATCGCGGTCGACGCCCGGCATGCGCTTGCCATCGGTGCCGCGCTGGATCGGTACACCGCCATCCGGAGTGTTGCGGTCTTTCTGGTAGAACGCGTCGAACCACAGCCGGGTGTCGGTGCCCAGGCCGAAACCGAACGAGGTGGCCAGGCCCCAGCGGTCGTAGTCCACCTCGTCGCGCTCGGCCACCGCGTTGTAGTGCTTCATCAGGTTGACGCGCACGGCGCTGGTGTCATTGAGCTGGCGGTTGACGTCGGCGGTCAGGCGCTTGTAGTTGTCTGTGCCGATGCCCGCCGAGAGCTTGCCGGCATCACCCAGGTGCGCGCGCTTGCTGACCAGGTTGACGCTGCCGCCCACGGCCGACACGCCCGACTCCACGGAGCCGGTGCCCTTGTAGACCTCGGCCTGCTCCAGGTTGAAGGTGTCGTTGCGGCTGGCCATGCCGGCGTCGCGCACGCCATCGACGGTCATGCTCTGCTCGGCGGCAAAACCGCGAATGGAGAACAGGTCACCCCAGCCCAGGTTGCCCTCACCCGACATGAAGGTGATGCCCGGCACATTGCGCAACACCTCCTGCAGGCTCTGCGCGTTCTGCTCCTCCAGCACCGCGCGCGGCACCACGCTGATGCTCTGCGGCGCGTCCAGCAAGGGCGTGGTGATCTTGCTCGAGGTCACCGTGTCGACCTTGTAGCGGTCCTGCTTGCCGTCCACCCGGGTGGCGGGCAGGTCGAGCGTGTCGGCCAGGGCTGGCAAGGCGCAGGCGCCCAGCATCAGGCCGAAGGCCGGCGCCAGGGTCGCCGGGAGGCGCGGGGAGGATGCGTGGGGCATGTGAAGTCCTTAAAGAAAATCAGTCGCATTTGAGTGGCGCAATTCTAAAGACGGCCCCACGCCATCTTGTGTGCGCAAATGTACGGCCCGGCAGGCCTTCGGTCGCCCAAAACATTCCGTTACATTCGCTGAAGCAAGCGCGGTGTAAGGTGCCCTGCGCTTCCAACCAACAGGCCCGCCCCATGTCCAAGCCCGACCACATCCTGATCGTCGATGACGACCCCGAGATCCGCCAGTTGCTGTCCCTCTACCTGGAAGAAGCTGGCCTGCGCACGTCGGTGGCGGCCCATGGCCGCGACATGCGCCGCTGCCTGGCCGAGCGCCTGGTCGACCTGGTGGTACTGGACCTGATGCTGCCCGGCGAAGACGGCCTGACCCTGTGCCGCGAGCTGCGGGTGCAAAGCAATATCCCGGTGATCATGCTGACCGCCCGCGGCACCCTGGTGGACCGCATCGTCGGCCTGGAGATGGGCGCCGACGACTACCTGGCCAAGCCGTTCGACCCACGCGAGCTGCTGGCGCGGATCAAGGTGGTGCTGCGCCGCACCCAGAGCTTCCCCGAGCGCGCCCGTGTGGATGAGGCCAGCCAGCTGCGCTTCGCCGGCTGGCGCCTGGACACCGCCACCCGCCAGTTGCGCTCGCCTGATGGCCTGGTGGTCAGCCTGGGCAGCTCCGACTACCGCTTGCTGCGGCTGTTCCTGCAGCACCCCAACCGCGCCCTGAACCGGGATTTTTTGCTCAACCATGTGTTCGACCGCGAGCGCGAACCCTTCGACCGCAGCATCGATGTGTGCGTCAGCCGCCTGCGCCAGCACCTGGGCGACCACCCGCGCAACCCGGCGCTGATCCGCACCGTGCGCAACGAGGGCTACATGCTCACGGTCAATGACGTGGCCAGCGAATGAAGCGCGGCTGGCCACGTTCGCTGCATGGCCGCCTGGTGCTGATCCTGGTCGGTGGCATGCTCGCCTCGCAGCTGCTCACCAGCAGCATCTGGTACGAAGTGCGCCAGACCCAGGTGCTGGAAATCCCCCTGCGCCTGCTCGCCGGGCGCCTGGCCGACCTGTTGCAGGTGGCCCGCGAGCGCCCGGCGCAGTTGCCGGCGTTGCTCGAAGGCATGGCGTCGTCGCGCTGGCAGCAGTTGCCCGCAGCGCCGGCCGGGCTCGCACCGGCCACGCCCGAGCAGGACGCCCTGCTGCGCCGGTTGCTCAGCGAACGCACCGGCGCGCCGGCGCCCCTGCGCCTGCTGCACCTGCAACTGCTCGCCCCCGACAACCAGCCCGGTGGCGCCGGCCTGCTGATGCGCGGGGCGCCGGCCAGTGTGCGCAGCGTGGTCGAGCTGACCCTGCCCGACGGCCAGTTGCTGTACCTGCAAAGCACCGAAGACCAGGGTTGGCGCAGCGCCTCGATCGGCTCGCTGGTGTTCGATTTCCTGCTGCGCATCTACCTGCTGCGCACCGTGGTAGTGGTGCTGCTGGCCTTGATCGCGGTGCGTATCGCCCTGCGCCCGCTCAGGCAGATGGCCGCCGCCGCCGAAGCCCTGGGCCAGGATATCCACCGCCCGCCGCTGAACCTCGATGGCCCCCAGGAGGTGCGCCAGGCGGCCCAGGCGTTCAACGCCATGCAGCAACGGCTGATCGACAGCATCGCCGAGCGCACCCGTTTCTTTGCCGCCGTGTCCCACGACCTGCGTACGCCCATCACCCGCCTGCGCCTGCGCACCGAACTGCTGGGGCAGGAGAACCTGCGCCAGCGCTTTCGCGCTGACCTGCAGCAGATGGAAGACATGGTGGCCGCCAGCCTGGACTTCTTGCGCAGCGGCGAGCTGGAAAATGCCCGCGAGCCTGTGGATATCGACGCGCTGCTGCGCGCCCTGCAGGCCGACTTCGAAGACCTCGGTGGCGAGCTGCGCCTGCACGGCCAGGCCCGCCCGCTCAACGCCCACGCCAGCGGCCTGCGCCGCTGCCTGCAGAACCTGCTGGACAACGCCCACCAGCATGCGCCGGGGCCTGTGGATATTGAGGTGCACGATAGCCCGGAGCGCTTGCGTATCCAGGTGGGTGACCGTGGGCCGGGTATCGCCAGCGAGCACCTGGGCCAGGTGCTCGAACCGTTTTATCAGGTTGACCCGTCGCGCAGTGGTGGGGGGCATGGCCTGGGGCTGAGCATTGCTGCCGGTATCGCCAGCGCCCATGGTGGTTCGCTGACGCTGGGGGCGCGGCTGGGGGGTGGGTTGCTGGTTACTGTGGATTTGCCTCGTGCGGGCGGGGCGTGATGGCTTGCTGGTGTTTGCCGACAGGGTTGCAGTGCCTGTGAGATCGAGCGCCGCCCGCGCGGCGCATCGCTGGCAAGCCAGCTCCCACATCTGTTTCGGGCCAATTATGCCTGTGAGGGTACCGCTGCCCGCCTTGCTGCATGTCTCAAGTCAGGCGAGGCGCCAGTGGTGCCCACCTCAATACCGCGTCGTGCCAACAAGGCGTACAGCGATGAAACAACAGGAGTAACTGGCCCGAAACAAATGTGGGAGCTGGCTTGCCAGCGATGCGCCGCGCGGGCGGCGCTCGATCTCAAGGGCGCTGCAAATCCATCGCCATGCACCTGTTCGCCCAAATGCGATCCCATGACGAACACCTACATGGCCCCCGCCTCAAAAGCCCTGACCAGCAGCTCACCAACTCAAGCAAATCTTCCCAAAATGCTTGTTGCTCTCCTGATACCTGAACGCCTCGACGATCTGCTCCAACTCAAAGTGTTTGTCCACCACCGGCCGCAAGCCATTGGCATCGATAGCGCGAACCATCGCCTGCTGCTGCTCGCGGCAGCCCACCAGCACCCCTTGCAGGCGAATCTGCCGCACCAGCGCCTGAACCAGCGGCAACTGCCCGGCCACGCCAGTGAGGATGCCGATCAACGACACATGGCCACCAATCCGTGCGGCGATCATCGATTGCTCGAGCGTGGCCGGGCCGCCCACCTCGATCACATGATCGACACCACGGTTGTCGGTGAGCTTGCGCACCTGCTCACCCCACGCCGGGGTGGTCTTGTAATTGATCAGGTGGTCGGCGCCCAGCGCCTTGAGCCGTTCGAGCTTGGCATCGCTGGACGAGGTGGCGATCACCGTGGCGCCGGCCAGCTTGGCGAACTGCAGGGCGAAGATCGAAACGCCGCCGGTGCCCTGCACCAGCACCGTGTCGCCGGGCTTGAGGTGGTCGTCGCTCATCAGCGCCCGCCAGGCGGTAAGGCCGGCGGTGGTCAGTGTGGCCGCCTCGGCGTGGCTGTAGCCTTTGGGGGCGTGGGTGAAGGACGTGGCGCGGGCGGTCACCTGCTCGCGGGCATAGCCGTCGATGCCGTCGCCGGGCACGCTGGCGAAGCCTTCGACCTGGGCCTGGCCGGCGAGCCAGTCGGGGAAGAAGGTGCTGACCACCGCATCGCCGACCTTGAACTCAGTGACCCCAGCACCGACCGCGGTCACCTCGCCGGCGCCATCGGCCATGGGGATGCGCCGCTCGCTCGGGCCCCACATGCCGCTGACCACGGCGAAGTCATGGTAGTTGAGGGAACTGGCGTGCAGGCGCACGGTGATTTCGCCGGCGCAGGGCGCGGCGGCTTCGCAGGTGCCGACCTGGACCTTGTCGTAGCCGCCGCCGGGGAGGACGTAGATCGCCTTGCTGCTCATTCGAGGGGTCTCCATCGAGGGGAAAGGTGCAGAGCAGCTTAGACAGGTCTGACCGATCGCGGGGCAAGCCCGCTCCCACCCGCACGGAGACAAGCCCCGGGGGCGGGGGCGCCGGCCTGACCCCCGC
>NZ_JBDJLM010000104.1:0-13470 GCF_039673365.1 Pseudomonas sp. TWI923
GTTTGTTCACTGTCCGCTCGGCCCTAGCGGGGTCCACCCCCGCGCCCACGTGCCGGTGGGGGGGGGGTGCCCCCGCGATGAGGTCAGTCGGGAATACGCAATACCTGCCCCGGATAGATCTTGTCCGGGTGCTTGAGCATCGGTTTGTTGGCCTCGAAGATCTTGTTGTACTGGTTGGCGTTGCCATACACCTTCAAGGCGATGGCACTGAGCGTGTCACCCTTCACCACGGTGACGAACACCGCCGCCTGGGCAATCGGCCCGGTGACGGTGATCTGGTCGTCCACCGCAGCCACACCGGCAATGTTGCCGGCCGCCAGGATGATCTTCTCCTTCTCTTCCTGGCTGCTGACCTCGCCCTTGAGGATGACCTTGTCTCCCTCTACAGTGGCCGAGATGTTCGGGTTGCCCAGACCAACGCTTTCGACGTGTTTCTTCAGCTGCTCCTCGGCATTGGCATTGCCCGGGGTCAGCAGGTCGATCAACTTCTCACCGGCTTCCTTCACGAAACTGAACAGGCTCATGTGGCGCTCCTTTTAGGGTGAATCCGTGGAAGCAGGAGTCTAGGCCAGGATCCCGCCCCCTGCCCCTGTGCGACCAATCGACGCGGTCTATCACGGCATAGACGCTAGCGATTAGACGCCACCTGCCCGGCGGCCTAGGCTTGTGGCATCAAACTGCCGCCGGTATTCGCCCCGATGAACAGCAAGCCTCCGGTCTGCGCGGCGCCTTCGTCATTCGATCTGCCCGCCGCCAGCAACACCTACGACTACCTCGAGCTCACCGATGCTGCGCGTGACGACACGCCGCTGGCCGAGGAAGTAGCGCTGGCCATCGTCTACAACGGCCTCAACCAGGCGGTGATGCTGGTCAGCCCCACCGACCTTGAAGACTTTGCGGTCGGTTTCAGCGTCGGCAGCGGCATCGTCAGCGGCACTGACGAAATCTATGACGTGAAGCTCTCCGGCAGCGGCTCGGCCTTGTATGCCGACCTGGAAATTTCCAGCCGTGCCTTCTGGGACCTGAAGAACCAGCGCCGCCAGATGGCCGGCACCAGCGGCTGCGGCCTGTGCGGTGTGGAAGCCCTGGAGCAGGCGCTGCCCGAACTGAAGGTGCTACCCGGGGCCCCCTTGCCTCCGGCCCATTGGCTCAAGGACCTGCGCCAACGCATCGATGCCTTCCAGCCCCTCGGCCAGCACTGCGGCGCTGTGCACGCCGCGCTGTTCATGGACCGCGACGGCCAACTGCTGCTGGGCCGCGAGGACATCGGCCGGCACAACGCCCTGGACAAGCTGATCGGCGCCCTGCTGCGCCAGCGCATCGACACCACGGGTGGCCTGGCCATCGTCACCAGCCGCTGCAGCCTGGAACTGATCCAGAAAGTGCTGCGCGCCGGCATCCAGACCCTGGTCAGCCTCTCGGCGCCCACCGGCCTGGCCTTGCAATGGGCACGCAAGCACAACCTCAACCTTATCCATCTGCCCAAACACAGCGCACCGCGGGTATTCAGCCCAGCGGCGGAGTAGTAACAGCCGTGACCTCGTACGAAAAACTCCCGGACAACGCCCCCGCCTCTTCCCCTCGCTACAAGCCTTACCCCGGCCCCGCCGGTGGCTGGGGCGCGCTGCGCAGCGTGGCCAAGGCCTGGGTTGGCAGCGACAACGCCCTGAAGAACCTGCGCGCCCTGCTCAAGACCAACCAGAACGGCGGCTTCGACTGCCCCGGTTGCGCCTGGGGCGACTCGCCCGAGAGCGGCATGGTCAAGTTCTGCGAGAACGGCGCCAAGGCGGTCAACTGGGAAGCCACCAAGCGCCGCGTCGATGCGGCTTTCTTCGCCCGCTACAGCGTCAGCGCGCTGCGCCAGCAAAGCGACTACTGGCTTGAATACCAGGGCCGGCTGACCGAACCGATGGTCTACGACCCGGTCACCGACCGCTACCAGCCGATCGAATGGGACGCGGCATTCGCGTTGATCGCCCGCCACCTGAACAACCTGGCCAGCCCCGACCAGGCCGAGTTCTATACCTCCGGCCGGGCCAGCAATGAGGCGGCGTACCTCTACCAGCTGTTCGTGCGCGCCTACGGCACCAACAATTTCCCCGACTGCTCGAACATGTGCCACGAAGCCAGCGGCGTTGCCCTGAGCCAGAGCGTTGGCGTGGGCAAGGGCACGGTCACCTACGACGACTTCGAGCACGCCGACGCGATCTTCGTCTGGGGCCAGAACCCCGGCACCAACCACCCGCGCATGCTCGACCCGTTGCGTGACGCGGTGAAGCGTGGCGCCCAGGTGGTGTGCGTCAACCCGCTCAAAGAGCGTGGCCTGGAACGCTTCCAGCACCCGCAGAACCCGCTGGAAATGCTGACCAACAGCGATCGCCCGACCAACACCGCGTTCTTCCGCCCGGCCCTGGGCGGCGACATGGCACTGCTGCGCGGCATGGCCAAGTTCCTGCTGCAGTGGGAGCGCGAGGCACAGGCCAAGGGCGAACCGGCGATCTTCGACCACGCCTTCATCGCCGAGCACGGCCATGGCGTGGACGAGTACCTGGCGGTGGTGGATGCCACGCCCTGGGAGCAGATCGAGGCGCAGTCCGGCCTTGCCCTGGCCGACATCGAACTGTCGGCGCGCATGTACTGCAAAGGCAAGCGGGTGATCATGTGCTGGGCCATGGGCATCACCCAGCACCGCCACTCGGTGCCGACCATCCAGGAAATCGTCAACCTGATGCTGCTGCGCGGCAACCTCGGCGCACCCGGCGCAGGCCTGTGCCCGGTACGCGGCCACAGCAACGTGCAGGGTGACCGCACCATGGGCATCAACGAGCGCCCACCGGTGTTCCTGCTCGACGCCATCGAAAAGCGCTTCGGCTTTGCCGTGCCGCGCCACAACGGCCACAACACCGTCGAGGCGATCCACGCGATGCTCGAAGGCCGCGCCAAGGTGTTCATCGGGCTGGGCGGCAACTTCGCCCAGGCCACCCCGGACACCGAACGCACCGCCCAGGCCCTGCGCAACTGCGAACTGACCGTGCAGATCAGCACCAAGCTCAACCGCAGCCACCTGGTCCACGGCAAGCAGGCGCTGATCCTGCCGTGCCTGGGCCGTACCGATATCGACCTGCAAAGCGATGGCCCGCAGGCAGTCACGGTGGAGGACTCGTTCAGCATGGTCCATGCCTCCAACGGCCAGCTCAAGCCGCTGTCCAGGCAGATGCGCTCCGAGCCCGCCGTGGTCGCCGGTATCGCCGCCGCCACCCTGGGCAAGCAGCCGGTGGACTGGCACTGGCTGGTGGCCGATTACGACCGCATCCGCGCGCTGATCGCCGACACCATCCCGGGTTTTGCCGACTTCAATGAGCGCCTGCGCCTGCCGGGCGGTTTCTACCTGGGTAACAGCGCCGCCAGCCGCCAGTGGAAAACCGCCACCGGCCGCGCCAACTTCAAGGCCAACCTGCTGCCCGACAGCCTGCTCGACGAGCGGGTGCGCGCCAGCGGCCAACTGCCGGACCTGATCATGCAGTCGATGCGCTCGCACGATCAGTACAACACCACCATCTATGGCATGGACGACCGCTACCGCGGCGTGCGCGGCCAGCGCGACGTGCTGTTCGCCAACGAAGCCGACATCGTCCGCCTGGGCTTCCAGCCGGGGCAGAAGGTCGACATTGTGTCGCTGTGGGGGGATGAGCATGTACGCCGGGTGCATGGTTTCACCCTGTTGGCGTTCGACATTCCTGCCGGGCAGGCGGCGGCCTATTACCCCGAGGTGAACCCGCTGGTGCCGCTGGAGAGCATTGGCGACGGCAGCCATACACCGACGTCCAAGTTCATTGCCATCAAACTTGAGCGGGCGCGGGACGACGGGCGGATCATCTGAATTCGCAGATGATGCGTGGGAGCAACTGTCTTTGTAGGAGCGGCCTTGTGTCGCGAAAGGGCCGCAGCGCGGCCCCGGGATTTCAGCGTGAAAGCGGAGATCGCCGGGGCTGCTTTGCAGCCCTTTCGCGACACAAGGCCGCTCCTACAACGGACGTGCAAGCCCGCTCCCAGGCGTCGCCCACAAAAAAAGCCCTGTCCGCAATGGATCAGGGCTTTGTCATAAAGGCCTCAGACCACCGAAATTCAGGAAAGTTTCATACATAATTCAATAACTTAGAGAATTGTGTACAACTCGTGCTACTCGTCGGATTTCCATTGCCAGCCGCTTCGCCGGGCCTCAAATTCCGCTTCGTCATCCCTCTGAGGCTCTCTTGATGAAGAAGTACTCCTCGATTCTGTTGTTGTCTTTCAGCTTGCTCAGCGGCGTGGCCATGGCAGGCGGCACCACCGAAGCCGGCATTGGCGGCGCATTGGGTGGGGTACTGGGCTCCGTGGTGGGCAACTCCATCGGTGGTAGCACCGGCGGCGCCATCGGTGCCGGCCTGGGCGGCGCTGCCGGCGGTGCCCTGGGTGCCGACAAGCGCCAGCGTGGCGAAGCGGCCATCGGTGGCGCGCTGGGCGCAGCGGGTGGCAACGTGGTCGGTCGCTCCATGGGCGGCACCACCGGCAGCTACATCGGTGCGGCAGCCGGCGGCGGCGCCGGTGGCGCGCTGGGTAACTACATGGGCAACAAGGCCGACGAAGACGAGCGCCACGATTCGCGCCGCTATCGCCGCGACTACGATGATCGCCGTTACTACGATCGCGGCCACCACTACGGCCACCGCAAGCACAAGCGCCACTGGCGCGACTGATCGCCAGGCTTAAGCCTTGCGCCTAGGCCCCGCCCTCATCGGCGGGGCCTTTTCGTTTGCGCCAATGCCCGAGGATTAGGGGCCGCCCCGATATGGAGGCCAGTTGCCACTAGCTATCATTCCCTGCTTCCACCTTGAACAGGACGCAGGGAATGCGCGCGATCAGCCCCCTCTTCATCTGCTCGCCTCCAGCCCTGGGAGGTTGAAACATGCCCACCCGCACTCGCCCGCCACTGCTCAGCGAAGCCAGCTTTGCACGCATTCGCCAACGGGTTGTGCAGGCGACCGGCGTACATCTGGCCGACGACCGCCGGGCAGTGGTCGCAGCGCGGCTGCACAAGCGCCTGAAAACCCATCGCCTGGCAGACTTCGAGCACTACCTGGCCCTGCTCGACAACGAACAGGGCACAACGGAACACGAGCACCTGCTGCGCCTGCTGGTAGCCCGCGACAGCTACTTTTTCCGCGAACACCGCCATTTCGAATGGCTGGCCGGCTGGCTGGCTGAGCACCAGCACCCCGTGCGCTTGTGGAGCGCCGCCTGCGCCACCGGTGAAGAAGCCTGGAGCCTGGCCATGGTCGCCGCCGAAAACGCCCATCACCCAGGCTGGCAGGTGCTGGCCAGCGATTTCGATCCGCAGGTGCTTGAGCACGCAGCCGCTGGCATTTACGACATTGCCCAGGCCCGTTACTTCCCGGAAGGCTGGCTGGCCCGCCACTGCCTGTGCGGGGTGGGTGAAATGGCCGGGCGACTGCGCGTCGCCCCCGCCCTGCGCGGGCAGGTAGGCTTCGAGGTGATCAACCTGATTCAGCCCCTGCCGGAACGGCTCGGCCAGTTCGACGCCATTCTGCTGCGCAACCTGCTGTCCAGCCTCGCCCCAACGTACAAGTGCGAGGTGCTGCAGCGTGTGCTGGCACAACTGCGCCCCGGCGGCTTGCTGATCATCGGGCACAGCGAGAGCATCCACGAGTTGGACCTGCCCCTGCGCCCCTTGCTGCCCTCGGTGTTCGAACGCTTATGATCAGAGGCACTGACTGCGCCCCCGCGCCGCAGTGCCCATGCGGATCGTGCCGGCCTGCCGCCCCCCCTTCCCTTGCGAAACAGGCCCTGACCCATGCCTTGCCGTATCCTGCTTGCCGACGATTCGCCGCTCTTTCGCGCCGGCCTGCGCGCCCTGCTTGAACAGAAAAAGGACTTCGCCGTGGTCGGCGACACTGGTGATGCCATGGCCGCCGTGAACCTCGCCGAGAAACTCAAGCCCGATATCGTGGTGCTCGACATGAGCGGTGAGCTGGACAACCAGCAAGCCCTGCAGGAACTGTTCATTCGCGCCCCGGCCAGCCGCGTGCTGATGTTTTCCGCACGCTCCGAGCTGGAACACGTGCTCAACTGCCTGCAGCTCGGCGCCCATGGCTTCCTGCTCAAGAATGCCTCGGTGGGTGAGCTGGAGCAGGCCCTGCAGACCCTGCGCCACGGCGGCCAGTACCTGTCATCGGCGGTGCTGCCGATGGTCATCGACCAGGCCCTCAAGCACAGCCGCAAACGCCCGGCAGGTCAGGTGCAGACGCCGCTGACCACCCGCCAGCTGGAGATCCTGCGGCTGATCGCCCGTGGTGAAACCACCCGTTCCATCGCCGATGGCCTGGGCCTGAGCATCAAGACGGTGGAGGCGCACCGCTCGCAGATCATGCACCGTCTGCAGATCCACGACGTGCCGGGGCTGGTGCTGTTTGCCGTACGCGAAGGGATCATCCGCCTCAACGATTGAGCGACAGCCCGGCGAGGATCAATTGCAGCGTCTCTGGCAAGGCGGCCGGGCGCCCCGAAGCACGCTCGACGAACACCTGCACCAAGGTACCTGCCGCGCAGGCTTCGGCCTCGCCAGGGCGGAACAGCGCCAGGCGATATTCCACCGTGCTGCCCGCAAGGCGCGTGATGCCCAGGCCCACTTCGAGCACGTCGGGGAAGCCAGGCAGCGCGAAGAAGTCTGCCGCCGAACTGACCACGAAACCGGCCAGGTCACCGTCACGCAGGTCCAGTTCGGCCTGTTCGACGAGGAATGCCTGGATGGCCGTCTCGAAGAAGCCGTGCACGGTGGAACCGGCGAGGTGGCCGTTGAGGTCGTTGTCCTGGGGGCGGGTGAGGATCGGGTGGAAATGGGAGAAGGCGGCGCGTTGAGGGGATTCGGTCATGGGTTGTCCTGTGTTGTCTTTTGCACATCAGGGAAGCTTCCCACACGGACTTGGGAACGCCTATAGTCGCAATCAACAATAGATTGCATAGCATGGTCCATCTTCATGAAACCGAGACACTCGCCCGTGCCTACCCAACAGCTGGATCACACCAACCTCAGCCGCATGGCCGCCAATGGGCGCATCAACGCCACCCATATCGTCGGGCAGCCTGGCGGCTGGGCCATTCAGGTCGACATCAACGACCAAGAGCACGTGCTTACTGCGCAGCGTAGCGGCAATGTAAGGCTGTTCAAGAAGTTCGAAACACTTGTCAGCTACCTGCACGAGTTGGGCATCGACCATTTTCAGGTCGATACCTCAACCTACGACCCACAACAGACCAGCACCTACCAACGACCGGATCGCGCTCAAGCACTCAAGCGCGCCCATGAGGCCGCCGCTTACGATGCCTGGTTCGTCGAGCAGGTCGAAGCGAGCCTGCGCGATCCCTCGCCCGCTATGGATGATGCCGAGGTAGAAAGATTCTTTGCCGCCCGCCGCGCTGAGTTGCGAGCCAAAAAAGGCTGATGCGCCTTACCTGGTCGTCCATGGCTTACAAGGATCGCATGCGGATCCTTGAGCTTATTGCCGTGGACAATCCGATTGCAGCCGAAGTGCTGGATGAAACATTCAGGGATAAGGCCAGACGCGCCGCACAGTACCCAGCGCTATACAAGCCCGGGCGCCTTCCCGGAACACGAGAAATCGTCGTGCATCCGAACTATGTAATGGTCTACCGAACCCTGGTGGATCGGATCGAGATCATCCGCATTCTGCACGCTCGACAACAATGGCCCTGAGGGCAGAAACAAAAAAGCCGCCCCGAAGGGCGGCTTTTTCATTCGAGCCGGCAGCCGCTTACAGCTGCGGGCCAGCGCCTTTGATGGCGTCGGAAACTTCGAACTTCTTGAAGTTTTCGATGAACAGCTTGGCCAGGCCCTGGGCAGCTTCGTCGTAGGCAGCCTTGTCAGCCCAGGTGTTGCGCGGGTTGAGCAGCTCGGTCTCGACGCCCGGAACGGCCTTCGGCACGTCCAGGTTGATGATGTCCAGGTGCTCGGTTTCGGCACCGACCAGAGCGCCGCTCTGGATGGCGGCGATCACGCCACGGGTGGTCGGGATGCTGAAGCGCTTGCCAACGCCGTAGCCACCGCCGGTCCAGCCGGTGTTGACCAGGTAGACCTTGGAGCCGAACGCCTTGATGCGCTTGATCAGCAGCTCGGCGTAAACGCCAGCCGGGCGCGGGAAGAACGGCGCGCCGAAGCAGGTGGAGAAGGTCGACTTGATGCCGCCGCCCGAACCCATTTCGGTGGAACCGACCAGCGCGGTGTAGCCGGACAGGAAGTGGTAGGCCGCCTGCTCGTTGTTCAGGATCGACACTGGCGGCAGTACGCCGGTCAGGTCGCAGGTCAGGAAGATGACCGCGTTCGGCTCGCCGCCCAGGTTCTCTGCCGAAACCTTCTCGACGTGCGCCAGCGGGTAGGCGGCACGGCTGTTCTGGGTCAGGCTCACGTCGGCGTAGTCGGCGTGCTTGTTGGCGTCGATCACGACGTTTTCCAGCACCGCGCCGTGCTTGATGGCTTTCCAGATGACCGGCTCGTTCTTCTCGGAGAGGTCGATGCACTTGGCATAGCAACCGCCTTCGATGTTGAAGACCACGCCCTCACCCCAGCCGTGCTCGTCGTCACCGATCAGGTAACGGCTTTCGTCGGCCGACAGGGTGGTCTTGCCGGTGCCGGACAGGCCGAAGAACAGGGTGACGTCACCCTCTTCGCCGATGTTGGCGGCGCAGTGCATCGGCAGCACGTCGGCGGCCGGCAGCAGGAAGTTCTGCACCGAGAACATGGCTTTCTTCATTTCACCGGCGTAACGCATGCCGGCGATCAGCACCTTCTTCTGAGCGAAGTTGATGATCACGCAGCCATCGGAGTTGGTGCCGTCACGCTCAGGCACGCACTCGAAGTTGGCGACGTTGAGGATCTGCCACTCACCACGGCCAGCCGGGTTGTACTGCTCCGGGTTGATGAACAGGCAACGGCCGAACAGGTTCTGCCAGGCGGTCTGGGTGGTCATCTTGACCGGCAGGTAGTGCTCGGCCGCGGCACCTACGTGAACGTAGGAAACGAAGTGATCCTGGGCGTTGTTGAACGCCTCCACGCGGTCCCACAGGGCATCGAACTTGTCGGCCGGGAACTTGCGGTTGATCGGGCCCCAGCCAATCTGGTCCTGGGTGGAAGGTTCTTCGACGATGAAACGGTCAGCCGGCGAACGGCCGGTGCGATGACCGGTTTCCACCACCAGCGCGCCAGTATCGGCCAGCACGCCTTCACCGCGGGACAGCGCTTCTTTTACCAGCTCATCGACGCTCAGGTCGGTGTACACGGTGTTGTTGGCTTGCGTCATGAGATACCCCATCCGGCCCGAGGCCGAGTGCTCCAAACGTTTTGTAGTTGTCTCGAAAAAACTACTACAGCGAAAAAAGTGGCCGGATTATGCCAGAAACGCCCAAAAAAAGTAGGCCCCTCCTGTCAGAACTGCGCTTTTGCGCAATTCGACAGGAGAAAGTCCTGTAGTTAACCGTTTCAGTGGTGAGTTTCTGATGGTGCGTCGGTGCCACCACCGGCAAACAATTGCTCTACATCGCTTGCATCGAAGAGATAGCGCTCATTGCAGAACTGACAATCGATCTCGACCTGGCCGCCGCATTCGGCCACCAGCGCCTTGGCATCGGGCTCGCCGAGGCTGATCAGGGCGTTGCCGGAACGCTCGCGCGAGCAGCTGCAGCGGAAGCGTAGCGGCTGGATATCGAACAGGCGAACCGCGTCCTCGTGGTACAGGCGGTGCAGCACGGTTTCGTTGTCCAGGCCGATCAGCTCTTCGGCCTTCACGGTGTTGGCCAGCGCCTTCACGTGGGCCCAGCTTTCGTCGCGTTCCTCGATGTCCTTGTGGATCTCGGCCGGCAGTTGCTGCACCAGCAGGCCACGGGCGCGCACGCCATCGGCGGCCAGGGTGATGCTGGTATTCACCTGCTGCGACATGACGAAGTAGTTGGTGAAGCACTCCGACAGGTCCTTGCCATCCAGCTCGACGGTGCCCTGGTAGCGCTGGCCGTTGACCGGAATGATGGTCAGCACCAGGTGGCCGCCGGGCATCAGGTCGGCAAGGCTCGCATCCTCTTTGATCTGCTCGGCTTCATAGCGCGCCAGCCCGCGGATCTCGTGCTCGCTGGTGTATTCGATGGCCAGCAGCGGCACCGGGCCCTGGGATTGAGCCTGGAGCACCAGCAGCCCATCGAACTTCAACGTGCCGACCAGCAGCGCAGCGGCGCCCATCAGCTCGCCCAGCAAGTACCGGACCGGGCGCGGGTAATCGTGCTTGGCCAGCACCTCGGCGTAGCTGCGTTCCAGCGCGACCATCTCGCCGCGCACGTCGCGGTCGTCGAACAGGAAGCGTTGGGTGAAATCTGTATCTGGCAAGTCGCTCATGGTTGTCTGGCTATCTGAAAATGATGACAAAATAATTGCAGGAGACTGAAAGGTCCGTCATAGAGCGCTCACAAGGCGCTAATTCCCGCTGGAGATCGAGGTATTTTATGGATAATCGACCACTGTTCCAAGCAAGGTGGTCCTGGGGACCCTTGGCAGCCTGCACGTTGGTGCCCATCGCACTACTGTGTTTCTGGTTATGGCCCGTTGGCCAGAACCTGTGCCTGACTTTCGACGAGTGGCTGTTCCACAGCCTCAACGCCCCACTGGCCGACCATGTGCTCTGGCGCTCCATTTGGGCCGTCGGCAGCCTTCGCCCGTTCGACCTCCTGGTCGGGGTGATCATGCTGTCGCTGCTGATCCGCGGCGACTGGGTATTCAAGGCAATTCAGGTGCGCCAGGCGTTTTTCGGCTTCCTGGTGACCCTTTTACTCTTAGTGGTGATTCGTGCGCTGTTTTCCAAGTGGGTCGGTGCAATGGGTTGGCAACACAAGAGCCCGTCGATGGTCATCGACAACGCCGTTCATCTGAGTGACCTCTACCCGAACCTGGAAGCCAAGTGGGAGCTCAAGGACCGTTCCGGCCAGAGCTTCCCGGGTGACCATGCCTCGGTGCTGCTGGTCTGGGCGCTGTTCATGAGCCTGTTCAGCCGCCGGCTGGTACAGCACCTGGTGATCTGGGCGCTGGCCTGCCTGTTCATGCTGCCGCGCCTGGTAGCGGGCGCCCACTGGGGCCAGGATGACTACATCGGTGGCCTGCTGATGGCGGTGCTGGCCCTGGGCTGGAGCTGCCACACGCCGCTGGCGGCCAACGCCAGCCGGGCGCTGGTGCGCTGGACGGCGCCGCTGTTCGACCTGTTCGGCAAACTGCCGCTGGTCGGGCGCATGAGCGTGATGCGCGCCATGTGATCAACTGATCGCGGTCCCTGTAGGAGCGGCCTTGTGCCGCAATGGGCTGCGAAGCAGCCCCCGAATTTGTGCAAAGGCAGAGATTCTGGGGCTGCTTTGCAGCCCATCGCGGCACAAGGCCGCTCCTACAAACTACGTAATCCCATCACTCGAAACTGCCATGCAGCTGGTGAATCTGCCGACGCTGCTTCTTGTTCGGCCGCCCATCGGTGGTCACGCCCATCGCCCCCGCCTTGCGCAGCTCGGCCGCCTGCTCGCGGCGCTTCACGCTCTCGGCGGTTTCTTCATACAACGCTTGCGCCTCCGGCGCGCCACGGCGTACCGCCGACAACGCCCTGACCACCACGGTGCGCTCGTCAAAGCCCGTGCGCAGCAGGAATTCGTCGCCCACCCGTGGCTCCTTGCCTGGCTTGCAACGCTCGCCCCGGCAGTGCACCTTGCCGCTCTCGATGGCCGCCTTGGCCAGTGCGCGGGTCTTGTAGAAGCGTGCCGCCCACAGCCATTTGTCCAGGCGGACCTTGTCATCGTCTTCGGGCTTTTGTGCCATGGTTTTTCCTCGAATTCTGTCTTTCACGGAACTGTACTACCGTGACTGACGGATGCAAAAAGTCCGTGCCGTCATTACAGTTCACCACCTTATCCGCAGGGCACGCTCCGTGAAGACATTTGACCACCTGACTGTGATCGGCCTGCGCGAGTGGGTCGCCCTGCCCGACCTCGGCCTGGCCGGCCTGCGCGCCAAGATCGACACCGGCGCCAGCACCTCGAGCCTGCACGCCACCGACGTCGAACCCTTCGAGCGCGATGGCCAGCCCTGGGTGCGATTCACCGCGCACCTGGGCTCGGTGGTGCAACTGCGCCATCGGCGCTGCGAGGCGCCGCTGGTGACCATGAAAAGCATCAAGAGCTCCAACGGCCAGGCCCAGGCCCGCTACGTGATCCGCACCACCCTGGCACTTGGCGACCGGGTCTGGGAAGTGGAGTTCACCCTGGCCTGCCGCAAGAACATGCGTTATCGGCTGCTGCTGGGCTCCAAAGCGCTCATCCATGGCCAGTTGGTCGTCAACCCCGGCCTCAAGTACGTCCAGGACAAACCGGCCTTCCCGGCCACCCTTTCCACTGTCACAGGTGCTGCATGAAGATCGCTGTGCTGTCGCGCAATCCGCGTCTGTATTCCACCCGCCGCCTGGTCGAGGCCGGTACCCAGCGGGGCCATGAAGTGGTGGTGGTCGACACGCTCCGGGCCTACATGAACATTGCCAGCCACAAGCCGCAGATCCATTACCGCGGCAAGCCGCTGGAAGGCTTCGATGCGGTGATCCCGCGCATCGGTGCCTCGGTCACCTTCTACGGCTGCGCGGTGCTGCGCCAGTTCGAGATGATGGGCGTCTACCCGCTCAACGAGTCGGTGGCCATCGCCCGCTCGCGGGACAAGCTGCGCTCGCTGCAGCTGCTGTCACGCCGCGGCATCGGCCTGCCGATCACGGGCTTCGCCCACTCGCCGGACGACATTCCTGACCTGATCCAGATGGTCAACGGCGCACCGCTGGTGATCAAGGTGCTCGAAGGCACCCAGGGCATCGGCGTGGTGCTGTGCGAAACCACCAAGGCCGCCGAGTCGGTGATCGAGGCGTTCATGGGCCTGAAGCAGAACATCATGGTCCAGGAGTACATCAAGGAGGCCGGCGGCGCCGACATCCGCTGCTTCGTGGTCGGCGACAAGGTGATCGCCTCGATGAAGCGCCAGGCCAAGCCCGGCGAATTCCGCTCCAACCTGCACCGCGGTGGCGTGGCCAGCCTGATCAAGATCACCCCCGAGGAACGCATGACGGCGATCCGCGCGGCCAAGGTGATGGGGCTGAGCGTGGCGGGTGTGGATATCCTGCGCTCCAACCACGGGCCGCTGGTGATGGAGGTGAATTCCTCACCGGGCCTGGAGGGGATCGAGGTGACCACCGGCAAGGATGTGGCCGGGATGATCATCGAGCACCTGGAAAAGAATGGCGGGCCGAATCAGACCCGGACCAAAGGCAAGGGTTGATGGTGCCTGTACCGGCCTCTTCGCGGCTAAAGCCGCTCCCACAGGGTTTTGCATGTTCTCTGTGGGAG
>NZ_JBDJLM010000105.1:0-12583 GCF_039673365.1 Pseudomonas sp. TWI923
GAGGGCCCTGGTGCGCAGCACCCTTCGGCGTAGCCGAAGGCGCGAGATGTAGACTTGCGCAGCAAGTCGGAGGCCGCGCGGGCCCGGAAGACGCCGGAGCGAAGGGACCCGTAGCGCAGCGGAGGGCCGTATGAATGGAGCGAGCGGTTTTTGGTTACTTTTTTCCAAGAAAAAAAGTAACCCGCCGTAAGGGCGGAAAGGTGACTATGCGTCGACATCGCAAATGAATGCACATACAACTATATAAACCCACTCACCCCAAACAACTAGCAACTAGCAACTAGCAACTAGCAACTAGCAACTAGCAACAACATTACGAAATAGTAACTCAAGCCCATTGCCCCCACGCGATCCACAACGCGAAGCCCAACAACCCGTGGCGAGGAGCTTGAAGCCCCGTTGTCCCAGGCAGCCTAACCGCATGCATCGCGCTCCCCAAACATCCCAGCCCAAGACATGAACGAATCTTCATCTTCGCTGTGCGCCCCTGCCAGCAGGGCTCCACGCCCCTCCCCGGCGCTGCACGCCAGCCCCCGCCTTGAGCCCCGCCGCACGCCCGCGTAGCATCGCCGCCCCGCACGTATCGCCCTGACCGACCCGCCACTGCCCATGCCACAACCCATCCCCCTCAAGGACCACGAAACCGAAAAGCACCTGGTCAACCGCCGGTTGCTGGCCTGTGCCCTGCTGGTGTTCAGCCTGGTGGTGGTGCTGGTGGGCCGGCTCTATGTGCTGCAGGTGGTGCAGCATGACCAGCAGACCGCAGTGTCGGAAAACAACCGCGTGCACGTGCTGCCGATCCCGCCCGAGCGCGGGCTGATCTATGACCGCAATGGCGTGGTCCTGGCCGACAACAAGCCCAGCTTCAATCTGACCATGACCCGCGAGCGGGCCGGTGATTCGGCCAAGGTGCTCGACGCCCTGGCGCAGGTTCTCAACCTCGGCGAGGACGAGCGCCACCAGTTCGACAAGGACCTGCGCCGTGGCCGCAAGCCCTTCGAGCCGGTCACGCTGATGGTTGGCCTGAGCGAGGAACAGATTGCCCTGATCGCCGTCAACCAGTTCCGCCTGCCGGGGCTGGAGGTGGAGCCGCGGTTCATCCGCGAGTACCCGCTGGCCGAGCACTTCGCCCATTCGGTGGGCTATGTCGGGCGGATCAACGAGAAGGAAGCCAAAACCCTCGACAGCACCGAATACCGGGGCACCCAGTCGATCGGCAAGACCGGCGTCGAGCGTTTCTACGAACACGAACTGCACGGCCAGGTGGGTTACGAAGAGGTCGAGACCAACGCCCAGGGCCGGGTGATGCGCGTGCTGCGCCACCACGACCCGGTGCCGGGCAAGTCCATCGTGCTGAGCCTGGACGCCCACCTGCAGCAGGCCGCGGAAAAGGCCCTGGGTGACCGACGTGGCGCGGTGGTGGTGCTGGACCCGGCCAACGGCGACGTGCTGGCGATGGTCAGTAACCCCAGCTTCGACCCCAACCTGTTCGTCAAGGGCATCAGCTCCAAGCAGTACTCGGCACTGCGCGACTCGATCGACCGGCCATTGTTCAACCGCGTGCTGCGCGGCCTGTATGCCCCCGGCTCGACGGTCAAGCCGGAAGTGGCCATTGCCGGCCTCGACAGCGGCGTGATCACCCCCAGTAGCCGGGTGTTCGACCCCGGTTACTACGAACTGCCCAACTACGACCACAAGTACCGCAACTGGAACCACAGCGGCGATGGCTGGGTAGACATGTACACCGCGATCATGCGCTCCAACGACACCTACTTCTACGACCTGGCGCACAAGCTGGGCATCGACCGGCTGCATGACTACATGGCCGAATTCGGCCTGGGCCAGAAGGTCTCGCTGGACATGTTCGAGGAAGCCCCTGGGCTGATGCCGTCGCAAGCCTGGAAACGCGCCACCCGCCGCCAGGCCTGGTTCCCCGGCGAAACGCTGATCCTTGGCATCGGCCAGGGCTACATGCAGGTCACCCCGCTGCAACTGGCCCAGGCCACCAGCCTGCTGGCCAGCAAGGGCGCCTGGCACCGCCCGCACCTGGCGATGACCGTCGGCGGCCAGGCCCCCATCGACCCCAACCCTATGCCGGACATCGTGCTGCACGACAAGCGCGCCTGGGACCAGGTCAACCAGGGCATGCAAATGGTCATGCACGATGCCCGCGGCATCGCCCGCGCCTCCGCCGCCGGGGCCCAGTACCGCATCGCCGGCAAGAGCGGCACCGCGCAGGTGGTGGCGATCAAGCAGGGCGAGCGCTACAACCGCAACAAGACCCTGGAACGCCACCGCGACAATGCCCTGTTCGTCGGATTCGCCCCGGCCGACCACCCGGCCGTGGTGGTGGCGGTGATGATCGAGAACGGCGAGGCCGGTGGACGGGTGGCGGGGCCGGTGGTGCGCGAGGTGATGGATGCCTACCTGCTGGATGACCAAGGGCACCTGAAGGCGCAGTACGCGGGCAGTACTGGGCAAGCGGTTGTGCCTCATACCTAGGCCTACAGGCTTACCCCCATGCAGGAACGCCCTTGCCGGTCCGGCGCCCCGGCCAGGCCGCTCCTACAAGGGATAGCTTCCTGCGTATAATCGGCGCTTTTTCCGACGTCGATCTACCTCCATGAAAAGACTGTTGTACGCAGCATCCCTGTGCCTCGCTCTCATCCCCCCCGCCTTCGCCACCCCGCCGGCAACCTTCACCGAAGCCAAGGTCATCGCCAAGCAGAGGATCTACCTCGACCAGGCCAACAGCGCCCAGGGCGACCTGTACTGTGGCTGCAAATGGACCTGGGTCGGCAAGTCGGGCGGGCGCGTCGACCCGGCCTCCTGCGGTTATGAAACCCGCAAGCAGCAGAGCCGCGCCGAGCGCACCGAGTGGGAACACATCGTCCCGGCCTGGACCTTCGGCCACCAGCGCCAGTGCTGGCAGAACGGCGGCCGCGAAGCCTGCGTCGACAAGGACCCGGTGTTCCGCGCCATGGAGGCCGACCTGTTCAACCTCTACCCGGCCGTGGGCGAAGTGAACGGTGACCGCAGTAACTTCAACTACGGCATGGCCGCAGGCGTTGCTCCGCAGTACGGCCAGTGCACGACGAAAATCGACTTTCAGCAGAAAGCCGCCGAACCGCGTAACGAAGTCAAAGGCCTGGTGGCGCGCACCACCTTCTACATGTTCGATCGCTACCAGCTGAGCATGTCGCGCCAACAACAGCAGTTGCTGATGGCGTGGGACAAGCAGTACCCGGTAACCCCCTGGGAGAAGGAACGCGACCGCCGCATCGCGGCGGTGATGGGGCATTCCAATCCGTTCGTGACCGGTGAGCGCAGCTGGACACCGGGTTACAAACCAGCGGGTGCCGCCCCGGTGGTGACCGCCTCCGCGCAACCTGCCAAGCCCAGCCCGGCCAGCACGGCGGCACACGGTGCCGTGTTGGGCAACCGCAACAGCCAGGTCTACCACCTGGCCAGCGGCTGCCCGGGTTATGCGCAGGTGGCGGCGAAGAACCAGGTGGCATTCGACTCCGAAGCCGCGGCGCAGGCGGCCGGCTACCGCAAAGCTGGTAACTGCAAGTAGCACCTGCGCGGGCTCCCGGCACATCGACCGCCGGGAGCCTGCAGCGGTTTCAGCTTGACGTTTACGTCAAGCTCACTTTAGGTTAACGCTGATCCCACCCCCCGAGCATCAGCATGACCAGCCAGACCTACAGCATCTCCGACCTGTCCCGCGAGCTGGACATCACCACCCGCGCCATCCGCTTCTACGAGGAGCAGGGCCTGCTCAGCCCCGAGCGCCGCGGCCTGGAGCGCATCTACTCGGCCCGCGACAAGGTCACCCTCAAGCTGATCCTGCGCGGCAAGCGCATCGGCTTCTCGCTGGCCGAGTGCCGCGAGCTGATCGAGCTGTACGACCCCACGGGCGGCAACCTCAAACAGCTCAACAGCATGCTCGGCAAGATCGCCGAACGCCGTGCCCAGCTGGAGCAGCAGATGCTCGACATCCAGCAGATGCACCTGGAGCTGGACACCGCCCAGGAACGCTGCGAGCAGGCCCTGGCCGCCACCTTGAACCAGCAGCCCCACAACCGTTGACCTGCCACAGGAAGCCCGCCATGTCATTGCCCAAGAACGTCCGCCTGGTCGAAGTCGGCCCCCGCGACGGCCTGCAGAACGAAGCCCAGCCTATCAGTGTCGCCGACAAGGTGCGGCTGGTGGACGACCTTACCGACGCTGGCCTCGCCTACATCGAGGTGGGCAGCTTCGTCTCGCCCAAGTGGGTACCGCAGATGGCCGGCTCCGCCGAGGTGTTCGCCGGTATCCAGCAACGTGCCGGCGTGACCTACGCTGCGCTGGCGCCCAACCTGCGTGGTTTCGAGGATGCCCTGGCGGCGGGGGTGAAGGAGGTGGCGGTGTTTGCGGCGGCGTCCGAGGCCTTCTCCCAGCGCAATATCAACTGCTCGATCAGCGACAGCCTCAAGCGCTTCGAGCCGATCATCGAAGCTGCCCAAGCGCAGGGTGTGCGGGTGCGCGGTTACGTCTCCTGCGTGCTGGGTTGCCCTTATGAAGGGCGGATCAGCGCCGAGCAGGTCGCGCCGGTAGCCCGTGCCCTGCACGAGATGGGCTGTTACGAGGTTTCGCTGGGCGACACCATCGGCAGCGGCACTGCCGGCGACACTCGCCGGTTGTTCGAGGTGGTTTCAAGGCAGGTGCCACGCGAGCAATTGGCCGGGCACTTCCACGACACCTACGGCCAAGCGCTGGCCAACGTGTATGCCAGCCTGCTCGAAGGCATCGCGGTGTTCGACAGCTCGGTCGCAGGCCTGGGTGGCTGCCCCTACGCCAAGGGCGCCACTGGCAACGTTGCCACCGAAGACGTGCTGTACCTGCTGCAGGGCCTGGGCATTGAAACCGGCATAGACCTCGACCGCCTGATCGCCGCTGGCCTGCGTATCAGTGAGGTACTGGGCCGCGCTACCGGTTCGCGGGTGGCACGGGCACGCAGCGCGGGCTGAGTCACACCGGTGTCACATAAGTGTGGGTGGAGTGTTACCGCCCACACCGCCGGCAGCAAAAAATCGGGTAACAGGGAAACAAATCGACAAAATTTCAGGTGCCAGGTTTTTTCGAAAATCCTCAAACCATTGATTTTAAAGGATTTTAAAAAGTTGGCACGGCACCTGCTATATCTCTGGCACAACAAGAACAAAAAAATGCGACATCTAATAAAAACAACATGAAACGGTTCTGACATAACAAGAACAACACGGCAGAAGCGTAGCAAGCAGATTTTTTTGGAGTCGACGTGCTTTCCAGGGAAGCTTTCGCAGAAAAGCCCCGCAGCCTGACACAGAACAATAAAACTACCTGAAGGTAGCGACAGTCACGGTTGGATCACACACGTTGCATGAACGCAGGTCAGCGCTCAAAAAAATACGTTTGCTCTTGGCCCCGGGTAGGGGCCCCGCAGTACCGAGACAAAAGCCGACAAAAACAACAACAGGCCAGTCTCCAATAATAAAAAAAGAGCAGGCAACAACGCTTATGAGGGGAGCTTCGGCTCCCCTCAGTGCTTCCTGCCCTCCTCCTCGCTTTTCTCCTCGCTCACGCCCTCCACCTTGTCCACCAGCAGCGGCATCGTGCCCAGCACCAACAGCGCCAGCACCGTGCTGAGCAGCGCCGTGGCCTCGCGCCCCATGCCGGCGGCCGTGCCGATGGCAGCGGTCATCCACAGCCCGGCGGCGGTGGTCAGGCCCTTCACATGGCTGGTGTCCTGGCCGTGCCCCTTGAGGATGGTGCCTGCACCAAGAAAGCCGATGCCCGCGACAATGCCCTGGATCACCCGGCTCAGCGCCTGTTCGTCGGCCCCGGCCATGCTCGGGGCCAGCACGAACAGCGCCGCCCCCAGGGATACCAGCATATGCGTGCGCACCCCGGCCGCCTTGCCTTTGCTTTCGCGTTCGAAGCCCAGCACCGCGCCCAGCAGTGCCGCCATCAGCAGGCGCACGAGGATGCGGGTGATCTCCTGTTCGTCTGTGATGTCGGCGAATTCAGACTGAATGGTCGAGAGGATCGTTTCCATCGGATGTACTCCTGCACTTGCCTCATCGCGGGGCAAGCCCGCTCCCACATGTATTGCGCGAGCGCTGTAGGAGCGGCCTTGCCCCGCGACAAGGCCCTTACTGAAGCTGACCGCACCCTCCCCCAGGAGTGCCACCGAGCATAAAGTTGCAGCATCCACGCCCGGCCTGTGGTCACACCCTGTAACCGCCCCAGGAGGACCACACCATGCCCATCGAAGTCGACGAAACCACCCGCCACTGCACCCTGATCGGCGACCACATCCGCCTGGAAGGCACCGGCCCCGAGATCGAGATCGTCACCGACGAACAGCTGCGCATGTCGGTGGCCATCCTGGCCGGCGAACGCGTGCCCATCACCGAAGCCGAGGCCGACGCACTCACCGTCGCAGGTGCGGTGGATAGCCGCAGGCATCTGAAGGCCAGCGTCCCAGGCTCGGTAATCTAGGGCCTCGGGGCCTCGGAAGAGAATCTGATACGGTTTTTATCGCGCTAGGTGAGTCTGTGCTGCAAACAGATCGGGGGCCATAGTGCCCAGGCCTGATCGAGGCCTGATGAGCGATGAACCATGAGTGACAGAATCCCCTTCCGAGTCATCGAGATTGCCCCCGCCGCCGTCAAAAAGAGCAAAAGCCAGCCGGACGGCGGCATCCACACCCGCAGCTTCAGCGGTTTCTACCGCAACCTGCGGATTACCTTTGCCGGCGCGCTGTTCCTGCTGTTCTTCGGTATCGCCTGGCTGCAGTGGGACGACCGCCAAGCCGTGTTGTGGGACCTGGCCGACAGCAAGTTCCACATCTTTGGCGCGACGTTCTGGCCGCAGGATTTCATCCTGCTCTCGGCGCTGCTGATCATCTGCGCCTTCGGCCTGTTCGCCATCACTGTGTTCGCCGGCCGCGTGTGGTGTGGCTACAGCTGCCCGCAGAGCACCTGGACCTGGCTGTTCATGTGGTGCGAAAAGGTCTGTGAAGGCGACCGCAACCAGCGCATCAAGCTGGCCGCCGCGCCCTGGAGTATCAACAAGCTCGCCCGGCGCAGCCTGAAGCACACATTGTGGCTGGGCATCGGCCTGCTCACCGGGCTGACCTTCGTTGGCTACTTCACCCCGATCCGCCCGCTGGCCGCCGAGCTGTTCAGCCTGGAGCTGGGCGGCGTGGCGCTGTTCTGGGTGCTGTTCTTCACCGGCGCCACCTACATCAATGCCGGCTGGCTGCGCGAGGCGGTGTGCATGCACATGTGCCCCTATGCGCGCTTCCAGGGTGTGATGTTCGACAAGGACACCCTGGCGGTGGCCTACGACCCCAGCCGCGGTGAAGCCCGTGGCCCGCGCAAGAAAGGCAGCATCCCCGGCGAACAGGGCCTGGGCGACTGCATCGACTGCACCCTGTGCGTGCAGGTCTGCCCCACCGGCATCGATATCCGCGACGGCCTGCAGATGGGCTGCATCGGCTGCGCGGCGTGTATCGACGCCTGTGACGAGGTCATGGACAAGATGGGCTATGCCCGCGGCCTGATCGGCTACAAGTCCGAGCACAACCTGCAAGGCGGCACCACCCAATGGCTGCGCCCGCGCCTGCTGGGCTATGCCGCGGCGCTGGTGGTGATGATCGGCGCGCTGGTCGTGGCCCTGCAACTGCGCCCCATGGTGTCGATGGACGTGATCAAGGACCGCGGCCTGTTCCGCGAGAACGCCCAGGGCCAGATCGAGAACATTTACCTGCTCAAGATCATCAACAAGACCAGCGAGCCGCAGCACTATCGCCTGCGCCTGGTCGACGCCGACGGTTTCGAGCTGCATGGGCGTACCGAGTTCAGCATCGCCGCCGGCGAGATGAGCGAGCTGCCCGTGTCGGTGGCACTACTGGCCGACCGCCCGAGCAGCAGCTCGCAGGAGCTGACCTTCGAGCTCCAGGACAGCGACCAGCCTGGGGTGCGCAGCATCGCCCACAGCCGCTTCGTCGCGCCGATGAACCGCTGATCCCTTACACTGCCCATGACCTTGCCCGTGCAGAACACCATGAAACGCTATGAACGCTTCGCCGACGACATTGCCGAACTGATCCGCACCGGGGTGCTTGGCCCCGGCCAGCGGGTGCCCTCGGTACGCTATGCCAGCCAGACCCACGGGGTCAGCCCGTCCACGGTGTTCCAGGCCTACTACCTGCTGGAACGCCGCGGCCTGATCCGCGCCCGGCCGCGCTCGGGCTACTTCGTCAATGCCCACGCCCCGCGCCCGTTCAATGAACCACAGGTGCAGGCGCAGGCCACCGAGTCCACCGATGTGGACGTCAGTGGCCTGGTGTTCTCAATCCTCGACTCGATCAAGGACCCGCACACCGTGCCGTTCGGCTCGGCCTTCCCCAGCCCCGCGCTGTTCCCCCTGCAACGCCTGTCCCGCTCCCTGGCCAGCGCCAGCCGGGCCATGGACCCGCGCATGGTGGTCACCGACCTGTCGCCGGGCAACCCGCAACTGCGCCGGCAGATCGCCCTGCGCTACATGGTCGGCGGGCTGATGCTGCCGATGGAGGAGCTGCTGATCACCAACGGCGCGCTGGAGGCACTCAACCTGTGCCTGCAGGCCGTGACCCAGCCGGGCGATCTGGTGGCTATCGAGGCACCGGCTTTCTATGCCTGCCTGCAGGTGCTCGAACGCCTCAAGCTCAAGGCCGTGGAAATCCCGGTGCACCCGCGCGAAGGCATGGACCTGGCGGTGCTTGCCCAGACCCTGGACAAGCACCCGGTGAAAGCCGTGTGGTGCATGACCAACTTCCAGAACCCGGTGGGCGCGAGCATGCCCGAGGCGAAGAAGCAGGAGCTGGTCGAACTGCTGCGCCGCCACCAGGTGCCGCTGATCGAAGACGACGTCTACGCCGAGCTGTACTACGCACAGCAGGCGCCCAAGCCGGCCAAGGCCTTCGACACCGAGGGCCTGGTGATGCACTGCGGCTCGTTCGCCAAGAGCCTGGCCCCGGGCTACCGCATCGGCTGGGTGGCCGCCGGGCGCTTCGCGCAGAAGATCGAGCGGCTCAAGCTGATGACCTCGCTGTGCGCCTCGATGCCAGCCCAGGCGGCGATCGCCGATTACCTGCAGCACGGCGGCTACGACCGCCACCTGCGCAAGTTGCGTTACGCCCTGGAGGGCCAGCAGGTCAACATGCTGGCGGCCATCGCCCGGCACTTCCCGGCCCAGACCCAGGTCAGCCATCCTTCCGGCGGCTACTTCCTGTGGCTGGAACTGCCCGAGCAGATGGACGCGCTCAAGCTGTTCCACATGGCGCTGGCGCAAGGCATCAGCATCGCCCCGGGGCCGATCTTCTCGCCGACCCGGCGCTTTGGTAACTGCATCCGCCTCAACTACGGCAGCCCCTGGGGCGACGGCGCCGAACAGGCCATGGAGACCCTCGGGCGCATCGTGCGCTCGTTCTAGCGGCGCGCGGGTCGGCAGGCTACAGTGGCGCCAAGCCCGACGCTGGACACCTGCATGCCCGACCGCAACCTGCCCGCCCTGCAGCAAGAGCTGCAGGCGCTGCGCCAACGCAACGCCGAACTCGAGGCGCGTCTCGAGCAGCAGGCGCACGCCGATGACGATCTGTACCGCTTCCTGTTCGACACCATGGACGAAGGTTTCTGCGTCATCGAGTTCTTCGATGGCCCGCACGGCCCGCTCAGCGACTACGTGCATATCCTTGCCAACGCCGCCTACGCCCGGCATGCCGGCATCCCCAACGTGGTCGGGCAGAAGCTGCGCGAAATGGTGCCGGACGAAGCCGATGGCTGGGTCGCCCGCTACGGCGAGGTGCTGCGCACCGGCCAACCCTTGCAGTTCGAGCAGGAACTGGTGGCCACCGGGCATGTGCTGTCGGTGACCACATTCCGCATCGAACCCGCCGAGAAACGCCAGGTAGCAGTGCTGTTCAAGGACGTGACCGAGCGCCGCCGCGCCGAGGATGCCTTGCAGCAGCTCAATGAACATCTCGAACAACGTGTCAGCGCGGCCCTGGCCGAGCGCGGGCTGTTCGCCGAACTGGTCGAGCGCAGCGTGGCCAACGTGCATGTGCTTGATACCGACCTGCGCTGGCTAGCCATCAACCAGCAGGCCCAGCGGGACTTTCACCGCCTGTTCGGCAGCACGCCGAAGGTAGGTGACAGCCTGGCGGACTTGATGCGCGAGCACCCCGATAGCCTGGCCGAAAACCTGCGCCTGTGGCAACGCGCCCTGGCCGGGGAAACCTACGTGCAAACCACCGCCTTTCCCGAGGGCGCGAAGACAAGCTATTTCGAGCTGCACTTCAGCCCAATCCACGCCCCCTCGGGCAGCATCATCGGTGCCCACCTGTTCGCCTACAACGTCACTGAGCGGGTATCCGAACAGCAGCAACTGCTCAAGGCCGAGGAAGCCCTGCGCCAGGCACAGAAAATGGAAGCGGTGGGCCAGCTCACCGGCGGTATCGCCCACGACTTCAACAACCTGCTGGGCGGCATCCTCGGCGCCCAGGAGCTGGTGCGCCAGCGCCTGGAACAATCGCGCCCGGATGAAATCCCCGGCCTGCTCGACACCGCCAGCAATTCGGCCCGCAGCGCCGCGGCGCTGGTCCATCGCCTGCTGGCGTTCTCGCGGCGCCAGACCCTGTTGCCCCAGGCGACGGCGGTGGGTGCCCTGGTGCAGACGATGGAAGAACTGATCCGCCGCAGCGTCGGCCCGGCCATCCAGCTCAGCGTCCACTGTACCGATGACCTGTGGCCCACCTTCATCGACCCGCCGCAGCTGGAAAGCGCGCTGCTCAACCTGTGCATCAACGCCCGCGACGCCTTGCCCGCCGGCGGCCTGATCGACATCCACTGTGCCAACCAGCTACTCGACGAGGAACGTGCCGCCCTGCTCGACCTCCCCGCCGGCGATTACCTGTGCCTGAGCGTGCGCGACAACGGCCGCGGCATGCTCCCGGAGGTGGCGGAGCGCGCCATCGACCCGTTCTTTACCACCAAGCCCCTGGGCCAGGGCACCGGGCTCGGGTTGTCCATGGCTTACGGTTTCGTGCGCCAGTCTGGTGGCCAGTTGCTGATCCACTCGCAACCGGGGGCGGGCACGCGGGTCGAACTCTTCCTGCCGCGGCATTTCGAAGCACCCGTGGCGAGCCAGCAGCCAGCGAGGCCCGACGACAGGGCTCACCACCAGGGTGCGCAAATCCTGCTGGTCGAGGACCAGGCCGCCTTGCGCCTGGTGATAGGCGAAGTGCTCGAAGAGTTCGGCCATCGGGTGCACAGCGTGGAGAACGGCGCGCAAGCCCTCGAGGCCATGGCGCGTGGGCTCTTGCCGAACTTGCTGATCAGCGACATCGGCCTGCCCGGAAGCCTCAATGGCCGGCAGGTGGCCGAGGCGTGTCGAGCCCGGCATGCGGATCTGCCGGTATTGTTCATCACCGGTTACGACGAAAGCGCGGCGCACAGCGACGGCGTGCTGCCGCCGCGTACGGCGGTGCTGCTCAAACCGTTCGAACTGGGCGACATCGCCGACAAAGTGGCCGAACTGCTCGCACTCGGCTGACTCAGCGCCCACCGCCCAGGTCGATGAAGCTGCCGGTGGAGTAGGACGCCTTGTCCGACAGCAGCCACAGGATCGCCTCGGCGACTTCCTCTGGGCGGCCACCTCGCCCCATCGGCAGGCCGGGCTCGAGCTTGGCGACCCGGTCCGGGTCACCGCTCAGGGCGTGGAAACCGGTGTGGATGTAACCGGGGCGCACGCCGTTGACCCGCACGCCCTCGCCGGCCACCTCCTTGGCCAGGCCGACCGTGAAGGTGTCCAGCGCGCCCTTGGACGCGGCGTAGTCGACGTATTCGTTGGGCGAGCCCAGGCGCGCCGCTACCGACGACACATTGACGATCGCCCCGCCCTGCCCGCCGTGGCGGCGCGACATGCGCAGCAGCGCGTGCTTGGCGCACAGCATCGGCCCGACCACGTTGGTTTTCATGATCTTGAGCAGGCGGAACTCGGACATGCCCTCGACCCGGCTCTGCTGGCCGATGGTGCCGGCGTTGTTGACCAGTGCGGTGACCGGGCCGAGTTCATGGTCGACGCGCTGGAACAGCTGCGCCACTTCGTCCTCGACACTGGCATCGGCGCGCACCGCAATGGCGCTGGCGCCAAGTTCGCGAACCTGCGCCAGCACCGCTTCGGCGGCCTGGTCGTCGGCGTGGTAGTTGATGCAGATACGGTAACCCTGCTGCGCCGCCAGCAATGCGGTGGCGGCGCCGATGCCCCGGCTGGCGCCGGTGATGACGATGACCTTGTCCATGAATCGGTCCGGATGACTGGAAAAGGCCTACGAGATTAGGGGAAAAGCGTTGAGCGGAGCAATGGTGATGGCGTGGAGGCGGCCAGGCGCATGGCGATGAATTTGCAGCGCCTATGAGATCGAGCGCCGCCCGCGCGGCGCATCGCTGGCAAGCCAGCTCCCACATCTGTTTCGGGCCAGTTACTCCTGTTGTTTCATCGCTGTACGCCTTGT
>NZ_JBDJLM010000106.1:0-12062 GCF_039673365.1 Pseudomonas sp. TWI923
GCAGCTTGGACTTTGTATTCTCTTGAATAAGATTTACGCACTGATTTTGCCTCCAATTGGGCGCCATCATAGCGCCCGATGAAGGTGTCCAAAATCATTAGGCCAGTTCAAACCCGCTCCCACAGGGATCGCGCAGCTGTTTGAGTAGCGAGCAAGACAGTTGCTCCCACGTGAGTTTGCCGATGTCTGCGTGGGAGCGACGGTTCGCCGCTGCGACTTGCCCCGCGATAGGTATCACGCAGTGTTCAGTCCGACGCCACCACAATCGACACCCGGCGATTCTCCATGCGCCCGGCGCTGGTGCGGTTGTCGGCCACCGGCTGGCTGCTGCCCAGGCCGCGGGTCTGGATGTTCTGCGGCTGCATGCCGATGCCGACCAGCGCCTTGGCCACGCTCTGGGCGCGGCGTTCGGACAGCTGCTGGTTATAGGCAGCCTTGCCCGAGGCATCGGCGTGGCCGTCGATGCGCACGCGCTGGATATCCACCGACAGCAGAGCCTTGCCGATGCGCTCGACGATGTCCTCGCTCTGGCGGTTGAGGCCGTCCAGGTCGCTGCCGAACAGCACCTTGCCAGACAGGTCGAAGGCCCAGCCCTCATCGACAGGGGCAAAGCCTTCGCGCTTGAGCACGGCCACCTGCTCCGCAGTCAGGCCTTTGGGCGGTACGCTCTGGCAGCCGCCGAGGGCGAGCAGGGCCAGGGCCATGGCGAACAACGGCAAACGCAGTGATAACAAACGGTCGATCACGGTTCAGCTCCTGTGCTTTTTACATCCGTGGCGCAGCGTTCCGTCTGCGCCACTTGCCAATGGCCACGGCGCTTGCGCTTGGCCTGGTACATCGCCGCATCGGCGGCATTGAGCAGACTGGCCGGGTCGTGGCCGTCGTCCGGGTAATAGGCGATACCGACACTGAGCGAGCTGGTGATGCGGGTGCCATCCTCCAGCAGGATCGGCAGCTGCATGCTGGCGATGATCTTTTCGGCGATGCGCTGGGCATCTTCACGCGCCGGCAGCGGCGCCAGCAGCACGGCGAACTCGTCGCCGCCCAGGCGCGCCACCAGGTCATGCTCACGCAATTGCGCGCGCACCCGGCTGGCGATGGTGATCAGCACTTCGTCACCCACGGCATGGCCGAGGCTGTCGTTGATCTGCTTGAAATGGTCACTGTCGAGGAACAGCAGGGCCAGGCGCTCGCCCTGGCGCTCGGCACTGCGCAGGCTGCGGTTCAAGCGGCCCTCGAAGAAGGCGCGGTTGGGCAGCCCGGTGAGGCTGTCGTGGCTGGCCTGGTGGGCGAGGGTTTCGTTTTCGCTTTGCAGGTGGCTGTGCCAGACCTCCAGTTCGTCGAGCAAGGCATTGAAGTCATTGCCCAGTTCGTTGAGTTCGGCGATCTGGGTTTGCGGCACGCGCCGGTCGAAACTGCGTTCGCGGCGCGCTGCGTGGGCCACGCTGGCCAGGTGGCGCAACGGGCGGATGATGTCGGCGAACAGCCGGCGCGACAGGTACAACGCCAGTACCGCACTGAGCACCGTGCACAGCAGGATCCCCACCAGGCCACTGAGCAGGAAGCGCAACAGGCTGCCGCCCTGGCCGACCAGTTCGACATGCCCGACCTTCTGGCCCTTGTGCTGCACCGGCAAGTTGACCGGCTGCTCCAGCAGGGTCCGCGCCACCTGGCTTTGCAGCCGCGCCATCAGGGTTCGGTCGTCGCGCTGCCAGTGGGCGAGCAGCTTGCCATCGTTATCGAAAACCTTGGCCTCGGCCACCTCTTCGGTCGCGGCGATCAGCGCCAGTGCCTCGTTGGCCGCTGGGCTGTCGTCGAACACCACGGCGGCTTCGACGGTGTAGTTGATGGAGCGGGCGATCAAATGCAGGTTGTGGTTGGCATAGACGCGCAAGGCGGCCACCCCGAGCAGGGTCACCAGCACCCCGGCCAAGCCGGCGGCGAGCAGGGCAATGCCCAGGTGGCCACGCCCCAGCGCCGCTCGCAGGGTCGGCCGGGGCATGCGCTGGTCAGGGCCGCTCATGGCTGCGCCGCCCGCCGCCGCGACAACTGCAGCACGCTGGGGTGGATGCGCACGCCGCTGCGCGCCACCGAGTCGAGGTTGACGTCGAATGCCACCTGCTGATCGCTGACACGCAGGCAGAACAGGCTGCCCACGGTACAGGGGTCGTCGGCTTCGGTGATGCTCAGCACCGGGTGACCGCTGATTGACTGGAACAGGCGATCACGCTCGCCGGGGTCGAGCTTGCCGATGTAAACGGCGTCACAGGCACTGGCCAGGCTGGCATTGCCGGCCAGCAGGCGGCGCACCTGCAGTGGCTGCCCGGAACTCTGCGCAGTGCCTTTGATCAGGTCGTCGGCGTATTCGGTGGGGCCGACCAGGCACAGGCGCAGGGGGTTGGGTTCGGCGGGCCAGCGGGCATAGCTGAGGATGCCCAGCACCACCTGGGTCACTGCCTTGGCCCGTTGCTGCGCCTGCGCGCTCGGCTCGCCAGCCAGCGCCTGGGCACACACGCCGGTCAGCAATAGCGTGGCCATCAGCAGCGAGCGCGCGCAATCCTTCACCCGCCTCAAGACCGAGACAGCCACTGTCATGTGGGAAATCTCTCAAAAAGTTGCCAGATAGTGCCGCAACGATAGCACAGCAACGTGGTACGCCCGTATCACAGTTGTTCCAGCATCAGCCCCGAAACCCGTCGAACCCTGCGCAACACAGCCTCCTCGAACACGCCACTGCGGGGCTCGATCAGGCTGAAGCAGTGCTTGGCCCGTGTGATGCCGGTGTACACCAGCTCCTTGGTCAGCACCGGGTTGAGTGCGTCGGGCAGCACCAGCGCGGTGTGGCTGAACTCCGAGCCCTGGGACTTGTGCACGGTCATGGCGAACACGGTTTCCACCTCGCTCAGGCGGCTGGGCAGGACGAAACGCACCCCGCCACTGCCGTCGTTACGCGGGAAGGCCACGCGCAGCGGGGCCTGGCCCTGGTCATCGGGCAGGCGCAGGGCAATGCCGATATCACCGTTCATCAGGCCGAGGCCGTAGTCGTTGCGGGTTACCAGTACCGGGCGCCCTTCGTACCACAGCTGCTGGCTGTCGATCAGCCCGGCATTGTGCAACACCCGCTCCACCCGCTGGTTCAGGCCTTCCACGCCCCAGGCGCCCTTGCGCACCGCGCACAGCAGCTGGAAGTCCTCAAAACGGCTGAGCACTTCGCCGGCCCACTGTTCCCAGCGCGGATCCTCTGCCGGGGTGCCCGGCGGCGGGCGCAGGCGGCCGATGTTGCGCAGGTAGCTGCGATAGCCCTGCGGGCCTTCGGCGCCGCGGTTGAGGCCTTCGAGCAGCAGGCGGTCGAAGCGCTTGTCGTGCTCGCCGCCGAGGGTCAGGCAGAAGACGTCATCGGGCTTGCTGGCCAGCAGCGCGCGGGCCTCGGGGGCCTGCTGGCGGTTGACCAGCCGTGCCAGCTGGCCAATGCCGCTGCCTTCACCGAAACGCCGGGAATGGCGCAGCATGACGATCTGCTGGGCCAGTGGGTTGCGCGGGCTTTCGCCCGGCTTCAGGCCGCTGTTGGCCAGCGATTGGCCGCCGATCTGCTCCAGCCAGGCCAGGGTCTGCGGCCAGTAGCAGCCGTCCTCGGCGTCGCGGCACAGGTCGCCCAGCACCGCACCCGCCTCCACCGAGGCCAGCTGGTCCTTGTCGCCCAGCAATACCAGCCGTGCATTGGGGGGCAACGCGTCGAGCAGGTTGGCCATCATTTCCAGGTCGATCATCGACGCCTCGTCGATCACCAGCACATCCAGTGGCAACAGATTGCCTGCGTTGTGCCGGAAGTGGCGCGAGCCCGGGCGGCTGCCGAGCAGGCGGTGCACGGTACTGACGTCGGTGGGGATCTGCGCGCGCACCGCGCTGTCGACCTGCAACCGCTCGACCTGCTGGCCGATGGACTCGGTCAAGCGCGCCGCTGCCTTGCCGGTGGGCGCCGCCAGGCGAATGCGCAGGGGCCGGCCCTGCTCTACCGCCGGTGCCTGCAGCAGGGCCAACAGGCGCACCACCGTGGTGGTCTTGCCGGTACCGGGGCCGCCGGTGATGACGCTGAAACCGGCACGGGTGGCCAGGGCGCAGGCAAGTTTCTGCCAGTCCACTTCACTGCCGGGGGCACCGCCTTCGAACAGCTGCGCCAGGCGCGCCGACAGGTCTGCCTGCAAGGGCTGCTGACGGGCCAGGCGCTCGTGCAAGGCGCCGTCGATGCGCCGCTCATAAGCCCAGTAGCGGCGCAGGTACAAACGTTCACCGCTGAGCACCAATGGGCGCGTGTGCTGTGCGCGGCTGCCGCCTGCTGCCAGCAAGGGGCTTTGGTCGATGCGCTGCAACCAGGTGTTCAGGTCGAGGCTGGCCAGCAACTGCGAAGGCAGCAGCAGCGGCCCGGCCAGGGCATCGCCTTCCGGCGGCAGCGACAGGGCGAAGTCCGGCTCGGCCAGGGTCTGGGCAAGGTCGAGGCAGACATGGCCGTGGCCCAGTTGGTGGCTGGCCAGCGCCGCCGCCAGCAGTACCAATGGATCGCTGCCTGGGGCGAGCTCTTCGAGGAAGCCGACGAAAGCCCGGTCCAGCGCACGCAGCCAGCCACGCTCCACCCAGCGGTCGAGCAGGGCCAGCAGGTCGTGGCTGTCGTGCAGCGGCGCCAGGGCACTCAGGTGCTCGGCCTGCAGTGGGGTCGGTAGAAGGTCGTTGAGACTGCGGCTCATGGCGTGGCTCCAGCAAACAGATCCTGCTGCGCGGGCGCGTGCTCGCCACGGAACAGCGCATCAAGGGCTTCGATCAGCGCGCGTGGCGGCCGGGCGTGATACAGGCCATGGCCGGCCGAGTGGGTGCCGCGCAGGAAGATGAACAGGGCACCGCCGACATGGCGGTCGTAGTCGTAGTCGGGCAGGCGTGCGCGCAACTGTCGGTGCAGGGCCAGCAGGTAGAGCACGTACTGCAGGTCGTAGCGGTGCTCGAGGATCGCCTGCTCCATGGCCAGTGCGCCATAGGCCTGGGCGTCGGGGCCGAGCCAGTTGGATTTGTAGTCGGCCAGGTAGTAGCGCCCGTCCAGCTCGAAAGCCAGGTCGATGAAGCCTTTGAACATACCATTGAGCTGGGTCGGCTGCAGCGCCGGGCGCGCGGCGCCGTCATGGGTATGGCGAACCACCAGTTGGTCGAGGCGCACGGCATCGACCTGATGGCTGGCAAACCAGAATTCCATCTCGATCTGGTACTGGCTCAGCGCCGCCAGTTGCAGGGTAGCGCCCTGCAGCGGCATGGGCTGCACCAGCATCTGCTGCAGCCACTGGCTGAGCGTGGGGATCCAGCCGGCCCAGTCGCGACGGTTGCAGCGCCGGCCCACGGTGCGCTCGATCAGCTCGGGCTGGCTGCTCACGGCGGCGAAGCCTTCCAGGCCGGCCCATTCGAGCAGGCCATGGAGGAAGGTGCCGGGGTTGGGGCCACGGGGAAAGCGGTGGATATCACCGGACTCGGCCGGCACTTCGCGCAGCAGCTGGCTGTCCAGCGCTTCGTCGTCCAGCAGTTGCTGGGCCTGGGAGCTGTCGGCGATGAGCGTTTGATCGCCGACGCGCAGCGCACTGTAGGAGGCGATCCACCACTGCTCGGCGGCGGCCCGTCGAGGTTTGCGTGCCGGCAACAGTTCACTGTCGTTCGCCGGGGTACGGTAGCTTTGCTCGTCTGCCTCGGGCAGCGGCCCACTGATGATGGCCGGGCTGTTCGCTCCCAGTGCCTGCAGCCACTCGCCCAGTTGGCTGGAGGCCGTCAGTGGCAGGCCGCCACCGAGCAGGTAACCCAGGGCCGAGCGGTGCAGCTGCGAGCTGCGCTGGGTGCCGCGCTTGAGGTCGGCGACACCCAGCCAGCAACCGTGCTGGGCGCGGGTCAGGGCGACATAGAGCAGGCGCAGGTCTTCTGCCAGGCGCTCGTCGTCGGCACGTTCGACTTGCTGCGCATCGGGGGTGAGCGTGAGGTGCGCGATGCCGTCGTCGTCATGCCAGGACAGCGGCAGGCGTGAGCCATCCACCGGCTTGCTGGTGCAGATGAACGGCAGGTACACCAGGGGGTATTCCAGGCCTTTGGACTTGTGGATGGTCACCACCTTGACCAACTGCTCGTCGCTTTCCAGGCGCAGGATCTGCTCCTCGCCGGCCTGCCCGGCGTTGGCCAGGTGCTCGGCCAGGTGGCGGATCAATGCCTGCTCGCCATCCAGCTCGCCGGCCGCCTGCTGCAGCAGTTCGGCCAGGTGCAGCAGATTGGTCAGCACCCGCTCGCCGTCGGTGCGCGCCATCAGGCTGCGCGGCAGCTGGAAGTCGTGCAGCAGGCGGCGCAGCATCGGCAATACGCCTTGGCGCTGCCAGATCTCGCGGTAACGGCGAAAGCGCATGACCCAGTCTTCCCAGACCCGCTCGTCCTGGTTCAGGCGCTCCAGTTCGATCAGCGGCAGGCCGAGGGTCAGGCTGGCCAGGGCGGCCTTGAGCGTGCGCTCGGCGTCCGGCTCGGCGCAGGCCTTGAGCCAGGCCAGCAGGTCGTGGGCTTCCTGGGCGGCGAACACTGAATCTTTGTCCGACAGATAGACGCTGCGCACCCCGCGGGCCGCCAGTTCGGCACGGACCAACTGCGCTTCGCGACCGTCGCGCACGAGGATGGCGATATCGGACGGCAGGCACGGGCGCAGTGCGCCGTCACTGCCGGCAAAGCCACTGACGCCCTGCTGGCCGCCGTTGAGCACGGCCACGATATGGCTGGCGCAACTGGCGGCCAGGCGTTGGCGGTACAGGGTGTTGGACACTGGCTCGTCACTTTGCAGATGCCAGCAGTGCAACGCCGCAGTGGGCTGGCCGTCGATCAGCAACTGTTCACTGCGGCCTTTGGCGCGGACCTCGACGAAGGGCAAGGGGTTGTCGCCATGGGCGCGGAACAGGAAGGCGCCACGGCCTTGAGCACGCGCCTCGGCCTGCAGGAAGACACGGTTCACGGCCGCGACCATGGCTTGGCTTGAGCGGTAGTTGGTGTCCAGGCTGTGCAGGCGCCCGGCGGTGGCGCGGCGGGCGGCCAGGTAGGTGAAGATGTCGGCGCCGCGGAAGGCGTAGATCGCCTGCTTGGGGTCGCCGATCATGAACAGGCCGGTGTGCGGGTTGTTCTCGGTGATGCGATAGATGCGCTCGAAGATGCCGTATTGCACCGGGTCGGTGTCCTGGAATTCGTCGATCAGCGCTACCGGGAACTGCTCGCGGATCAACCCGGCCAGGCGCTCGCCGGACTCGCTGGCCAGCGCATGCTGCAGGCGCAGCAGCATGTCGTCGAAGCCCATTTCGGCGCGGCGGCGCTTTTCCACTTCGAAGCGCGCCGAGACCCAGGCGGCGGCATGCTCCAGCACGCGCACCTCGGGGCTGGCGAGCCCCTGCAATTGCTCGCGCAGGGTTTGCATGGCGTGCAGGGCTGGATGGCTCGGCGGCTCGCCGACCTTCCACGCCTCGGCCATGCCGTCGGGGGTCAGGCGGGTGAAGCCGGTGCCCAGGTCGAGGTCCATGGCTTGATCGTCGCCAGCCCAGGCCTTGAGCTTGTCGAACCAGGGCTCGAAATAGCGCGCCTGAAGCTTGCGACCGTCGGCCTGCTTGGCGGCCACGGCGTCGCGGCAGATCTGCTGCAGCTCATCGGCCCAGGCGGCCCATGGCGCCTTGAGCTGGCGCAGCTGCTCGTTGCGCTCGCGCAGGGTCGTTTCGATCAGTTGTTGCGGGTCTTGGTCGTGCTGTTCGCTGCGCACCCGGCCGAACAAGGGCCGGATGCGGGGCAGCAGTGCATCGGGGCTGCCCCAGTTGCCGCGCACCCAGGCAAGGGACTCGCCGCGCATGCCGTAGCAGAAGCGCCGCCAGTAGTCGCGCATGACCTGGCCGAGCAGCTCGCTGTGGTCGGTTTCCAGGCTTTGGGTGAACAGGCTGCCACTGTCGAAGGCGTGCTCGCGCAACATGCGCTGGCACCAGCCGTGGATGGTCGATACCGCGGCCTCGTCCATCCACTGCACGGCGATCTCCAGGCGGCTGGCACAGCGTGGCCAATGCTCCTGTGGATACTCGTCGCGCAGCTGCTGCAGCAGCGGGTCGGCGTCGTCCAGCTCGCTGCGGAAAAACCGGCCCGCCTCGGCCAGGCGAGCGCGGATGCGTTCGCGCAGCTCTTTGGTGGCGGCGTCGGTGAAGGTCACTACGAGGATCTGCGGGGGCAGCAGCTCGCGGGCAAAGCCCTGCTCGCCGCCGTGGCCGAGGATTAGCCGCAGGTACAGCGCCGATATGGTGAAGGTCTTGCCGGTGCCGGCACTGGCTTCGATCAGCTGGCTGCCGTGCAGGGGGAAACTCAAGGCCAGCGGGCGGGCTTGGCTCATTGGGCGCTCTCCGGGTTGCCGAGGGTCTGCCAGGGCGCTGCGAACAGGGGGCGGTACAGGGCTTCGCACCAGCCTTCGAAGGTTTCATCCAGCACCAGCGCGGCGAAGTCGTGGTACTGGCGGGCCAGGGCGAGGCTTTCGCTGCGCTCGCCGTGGCTGATCAGGCCGTCACCTTCGTAGGCGCGGGCGGCAGCGGCAAGCGCCTTGTCCGGGTCTTCCTGGGCCAGCCAGGCGAAAGCGGTCTTGGCCGCGACAGGCAGGGGCGCGTTCATGCCGGCCTGGCGCGCCACCAGCAGTTCGCCCAGGCGTTCGGCGGCCTGGCCTTGCGGTAACGGCGCCAGGAGCAGAGTCAGGTCGCTGGCCACCAGGGCGCTGTGCAACGGGTAGCCCGAGGCGCAGGCGGCCAGGTGCATGACCCAGGCCGGGATCAGCCGGTGCCACTTGAGGTTGTTGCGCCCGGCGCTGAGGGTGTTGGGCACGGTGGCGATGCTCAGCAGGCTCTGGTCGTCGGCCTGGTAGACCCGGCCCAGCCAGCCCTCGAGGCGGTGCAGGCCGTGTTCGAAGTGGATCGGCAAGGCGCCTTCCACCAGCGTTGGCCAGCGCTGCAGCAATTGCCCGTGGCGTTGCAGCAGGTCTGGCAGGGGCTGGATCAGCTCGGTCTGCAACGCCTCGCCGAACCCGGCCAGCGGCAGCAGGCCGCAGGCTTGCAGGCGGCGGGCCTGGGCCTGCAGCGCCTGCTCGGGGTTGTCCGGCTCGGCCAGGGCGGCACCCAGCAGGCTTTCACTCAGGCCATAGCGTTGCAGGGCGTCGAGGGCGAAGGGTTCTTCGTCCGGCGTGGGTGCTTCCAGGGCTTCGAAGTAGACTTTCAGGCGCTGGCTGAAGAAGTGCCTGACGGGATGGCGCAAAAAATCCTGCAACTGCATCAGGCTCAATGGCTCATCGCTGCTGTAGGGCAGCAACGGGGCATGGGCTGCCTGGGCCTCTGCGGCGTCCTGATGCAGGACCAGCCACTCATGGGCAAAGCTGAACAGTGGGCTGCCTTTCTGGAAATAGCGCTGGCTGAACGGTTGCAGCGGGTGCTCCTGGGTCAGGGCATGCAGCAGTTGTTGCCCGGCATCGTCCTTCTGCCCTGGTTTGGCGTTGGCCAGTTGCCAGCCGGCGGCCAGATGATCGCGCAACTGCCCGATCAGCACTGAAGCTGGGCGCTCGCTGTTGTCGCGGATGCTGCGCCCGACCCAGCTGACGTACAGTTGGTCACGCGCCGACAGCAGCGCTTCGAGCAACAGGTAGCGGTCATCCTCGCGGCGCGAACGGTCGCCCGGGCGGTAGTCGCTGGCCATCAGGTCGAAGTCCAGCGGTGGCTGCGCGCGCGGGTAGTCGCCGTCGTTCATGCCCAGCAGGCAGACCACCCGGAACGGGATGGCGCGCATGGGCATCAAGGTGCAGAAGTTCACTGAACCGGCGAGGAAGCGCTGGGACAATTTGCCCTGGTCGAGGCCCGACAACCACGCCTCGCGAACCACGGTGAGCGGTAGCAGGTCTTGCAGGCTGACCGCCTCGCAGGTTTCCAGCCAGGTGTCGCGCAGGTCCTGGAGCTGCACCAGCAGCAGTTCGTCGTGCTCGTTTTCGGCCAGGAAGAAGATCTGCAGCAGCGCATGCAGGCGCTCGCCCCATTGCGTGGCCGTGGCCGGCTGCGAAAGTGCCTGGCAGGCTATGTCCAGGGCGTCGAGCAAGGCAACCAGCGGCCCGATCAGGGCGGCATCGAGCCCGCCGATCTCGTCGTAGGGCTCGATGCCATCGCAGCCCTCGCCTACGCCAACCGCGTACCCCAGCAGCATTCGGCGCAGGCCGAAACGCCAGCTGTTCTGCTCCAGGCCCTCGGGCAACCCGAGGGTGGCGCGTTGCCGGGCGCTAAGGCCCCAGCGAATGCCGGCGCCTTCGATCCAGCGGTGCAAGGTGGGCAGGTCGCTTTCTTCGATCGCAAAGCGGGCGCGCACTGCCGGTACGTCCAGCAGGTCGAGTACCTCACTCACGGCAAAACGGCTGTCGGGCAGCTTCAGCAAATGTTCGAGAGCGATCAGCAAGGGATCGCGGCCGCGTTGGCCTTGGTCGGTCAGGGTGAACGGGATATAGCGTGGGTCGCTGCGCTCCAGCTGGCCGAACACCGCGCGAATGTGCGGGGCATAGGTGTCGATGGCCGGGAGCATGACGATGATGTCGCGCGGGCGCAGGCTGGGGTCGGCACTGAAGCGAGCCAACAGCTGGTCGTGCAGGATCTCGACTTCGCGCTGGGGGCTGTGGGCCACATGGAAGCGCACGGAGCGGTCCTTGGCAGGGTCCACCTGGGGCCATTGCTCGCGGGTTTCGGCCAGGGGGCGAAGTTCGAGGATGTCGTCCTGCAGCTGGTTGAGCAGGTTCTTGGGGTCACCGTCGCTGAACAGGTCGATGCGGCCATCGCTGAACACGGATTGATAGCTGCCGGGGTCGTCGTAGCTGTCAAGCAGGTTGATGTAGTCACGGCCCTGCTTGCCCCAGGCGGCCAGCAGCGGGTGCGCATGCTGGTGCAGCAGCTCGTCGTCCAGTTGCATGGGCATGCCTTGCTTGCGCTGCTGGCGTTTGTACTGGTGGCGCAGCAGGTCCTTGTCGGCAACGATGTCGCCCCAGTGGTGGCGGCAGGGGTTGTGCACGCACAGCAGTACCTGGCTGAAGCGTGCCAGACCGGCCATGGCCTCGAGGATCTGTGCCGGCAGCGATGAGATGCCGAACACGATCAATCGCGCGGGCAGGCCAGCGGGCGCTTGCTCCAGGCTATTGATACGTTCGATGAAGCGCTGGTGCACACCGGCGCGGCTCTGGGCCATGCCCTCTTCGCCTACGTCTTCGAGCAGGATTCGCCACAGCTCGGCCTGCCAACGGTTGCCGGCAGCCAGCGGCTTGCGTTCACCACGCGCAGTGTTGAGCACATGGTGCCCGGCAGCCCAGTCCTTGAGCCAGTCGGCACGGTAGACCTGGTATTGGTCGAACAGGTCGGCCAGGCGCTCGGCCAGCTGATAGCGTTTGCGCAGGTCGCTGTCGTCGGTGAGGAAGCGGCGCAGGGGCTCGAAGTGCGGGCGCTCGATGACCTCCGGCAGCAGGCGCATGAGGCGCCAGGTCAGGGGGGCTTTGTCGAGCAGCGACACTTCGGGGATTTCATCGCGGCCCAGCACCCCTCGGTACAGTTGCCACATGAAGCTGCCGGGCAGTTGCACGTCGATCGCGGCAGCGATGCCGCAGCCGCCTTGGTCGTCGTCCTGTGGGTCCTCGGCCAGCGCCAGTTTCAACCACTGGGCGATACCGTTGCTTTGAACCAGGGCGATTTCGTTTTCCAGCGGTGCCAAGGGGAAGCGGCGCATCACACTCACCACCAGATTGCGCAGGTCATCCAGGCGATTGCCCTGGACGATCATGAAACCTGGGTGCAGTGAGGTCGTGCTGGCCATTGGGCGCTCTCGTGAAGGCGGGCGAATATGGGGGGGAACCATATCACGGGGTTGATCTTTTCCGATCCGGAAAAGACAAAACCCCTACCTGCATGCGCAGATAGGGGTTTTGCGAAATGAATCTTGACGATGACCTACTCTCACATGGGGAAACCCCACACTACCATCGGCGATGC
>NZ_JBDJLM010000107.1:0-11632 GCF_039673365.1 Pseudomonas sp. TWI923
TTGAAGGCGGCAGAGGCCTCTTCGATAGCCTCTGCGGTCATCAGTGGGGTCGCGGAAAACTGTTCAAGCAGCTCTTTCGGGACCTTCGGTAACTCTCGAAGCGGTTTCTTTTTGGTTGGCATACATGCACCTCTTACTCATGGTATGCCCGAACACAAAATTTCTGACACCCTCGTAGGCCGCCGTAAGGGCGGAAAGGTTACTAAAAGTCGCCATCGCCGCTGAATGCGCATACATCTATCAAAACAAACACACTGAGTCCCGAACCCGAACCCGAACCCGAACCCGAACCCGAACCCGAACCCGAACCCGAAACCTCACCCCAACTCAAGCCAAATCGGCGCATGATCCGAAGGCTTCTCCATCCCCCGCAACTCATAGTCAATCCCCGCCGCCTTGACCCGTGGCAGCAACCCCTGCGAAGCCATGATCAAGTCAATCCGCAGCCCACGCTTGGGCTCATCCTCGAACCCCCGGCTGCGATAGTCGAACCAGCTGAACTGATCAGCCACCTCCGGGTGCAGATGGCGGAACGTATCGACCAGCCCCCAGCCCTTGAGGCGCTCCATCCACTCACGCTCTTCAGGCAGGAAACTGCACTTGCCGGTCTTCAACCAGCGCTTGGCGTTGTCCGCCCCGATACCGATGTCGCAATCCTGCGGCGAAATGTTCACATCACCCATCACCAGCAGCGGCTGGTCATTCTTGAACTGGCTCTCCAGCAACACTTGCAGGTCGCTGTAGAAACGCTGTTTGGCCGGGAATTTGGTGGGGTGGTCGCGGCTCTCGCCCTGGGGGAAGTAGCCGTTCATCACCGTGATCGGCGTGCCGTTACGGTCGGCGAAAGTGCCCCAGATGAAGCGGCGCTGGGCATCCTCTTCATCACTGGCGAAACCCTTGGACAGCGACAGCGGCTTTTCCCGAGACAGCAGCGCCACGCCGTAGTGGCCTTTCTGGCCGTGGTAATGCACGTGGTAGCCGAGCGCCTCGACTTCAGCCAGCGGGAACTGTTCGTCGCTGACCTTGGTTTCCTGCAGGCCGATCACGTCCGGCTGGTGCTTGTCGATCAGCGCCGCCAGCTGGTGCGGGCGGGCGCGCAGGCCATTGATGTTGAACGAGACGACTTTCATGGAAAGACAATCCTGATAAAAGCCTCGAATGCTAGCCGACATCGCCGGCGGCGGCCAGCGTGGCGACCCAGGGTTGGCGCTGCTAACGTGCTGTGGGAGGTGAACGATACGCGGTGCAGTAACTCCAAGGCACTGCACGCCCATTCCAGGAGGACCGCCCGCGATGCCCGACGCCCCAGCCGCACCAGCCAGTATTTGCCTGCTCGACGAAGGCTACGCCCGCGAGGCCCGCTCGCTGCTGTACCACGCCTATCGCCATGAACCGACCTTTGCATGGCTGTTCGAAGCCCAGCGCCCTGGCTATGAACAGCGTCTGCGGGTGCTGGTGCGCGAATGGCTGCGCCAGCACTTCTACCTACAGTTGCCGGCGATCGGTCTGCTGGTGGATGACCGCCTGGTCGGGATCGCGCTGATCGTGCCGCCACAACGTCGACTGGGTGTAGCTGACAGCTGGGCATGGCGCCTGCGCATGATGCTCGGCACCGGTTTGCGCTGCACGCGACGCTACCTGGACTACCAGGCTGCGCTCGCGGGTTGCCTGCCGAGCGGGCAGGTGCATGTACTGCCGCTGCTGGGTGTGCATCCGCAGTTCCAGGGTAAGCACTACGGCGAACAGTTGCTGCAAGCGGTGCACGACTGGTGTGCTGATGACCCGGTCACCCAGGGCGTGGTGCTGGATACCGGCAATCCACACTACCTGGCCTTCTATGAGCGCCAGGGCTATCAAGAGATCGGTGAGGTCGCTGTAGGGCCAATCCGAGAAAGGGTGTTCTTTCATCCCAATCCGGCGTCGTCCAATGCGACAGTTGTGTGACCGGTATTGACAGGCGGCACCCTTGACCGGCTCGCTCTGGTAGCATGCGCCGCATGACGTATTCAGGAAGACTTTGCTGGGGCCTGCTGCTGCTGGCCGCCAGCTCCATGGCATGGGCGCAGAGCGAGTTGCTGGTCCGGGTGAAACCCGCCAACAAGCCGCTCAAGGCCAATATCGAAGGTTATATCGGCAGCCTCGGCGAGCGCGATGAAGAAGCGCTGCTGCGTTTCAGTCGCGGCGCCGAGGAGCAGACACGCAAGGCGGCGCAGGCGCTGGGTTATTACCAGGCGCGCATCGACAGCGAAGTAAAGGCGCCGAGTGACAAGGACAAACCCCCGCAACTGATCATCCGGGTCGAGCCAGGTGAGCCGGTACGCCTGCGCAACGTGACGGTGCGTATCGAAGGGCCGGCCAACGAAATGAAGGCATTTCGCATCCCCGACAGCAAGGCGCTGCGTCCCGGTGAGCAACTCAATCACGGGCATTACGAAGATGCCAAGCGCCTGATCCTCAACCAGGCGTCGCGCTATGGCTTTTTCAGTGGCCGCTTCACCCGCCAGCGCCTGGCAGTCGACCCCCAGGCCGGTGTCGCCGACATCGAACTGGTCTACCAGAGCGGCCCACGCTATCGCCTGGGTGCGGTGCACTTCGGCGGTGACACGCCCCTGGACCAGGACCTGCTGCAGCGCATGGTGCAGTTCCAGCCCGGCACCCCTTACGACTCGGAGTTGATCGCCGAGCTCAACAACGATCTGCAATCGAGCGGCTATTTCGAAGGCGTACGGGTGGATGCCGCGCCGACCGCCGCCGTGGGCGAAGATATTCCCGTCGAAGTTCGCCTCGACACCCGTAAACCACGCACCATGGGCCTGGGCCTGGGCTTTTCGACCGACGTCGGTCCGCGTGCCAAGGCCAACTGGACCCGTCACTGGGTCAACCCGCAAGGCCATAGCTACGGTTGGGAGACCGAACTGTCGGCGCCCCGGCAGAACGTCGGGCTGTGGTACGACATCCCGCTCGACCCACCGCTCACCGACAAGTTGCGCTTTGCCGGCGGCTACCAGAACGAGGATATCGCCGGCACCGATACGCTGAGCAAGCTGCTGACCGTCGGCCCGGAATGGCACAGCAAGCTGCCCAGCGGCTGGCAGCGGGTGATCTCGCTCAAGTACCAGCGCGAAGAGTACCGCCTGGGTGACGACTCGGGCCTGAGCAACCTGCTGATGCCGGGGATCAGTTTCGCCTACCTGCGCAGCGACAACCGGATCGATCCGCACCAGGGCTATCGGCTGCAGTTCGACCTGCAGGCGGCCAAGGAAGGGTTGGGTTCGGATACCAACCTGGTGCACGGCAACGTGCTGCTCAAAGGCCTGACCACCCTCGGCCACAACCACCGTTTCCTCGGCCGCGTGCAGTTCGGCGGCAGCGCCACCAACGGCTACCAGCAGAACATCCCACCGTCGCTGCGCTTCTTCGCCGGTGGCGACCAGAGCGTGCGAGGCTACGACTACCAGTCGTTGTCGCCAGAGAACAACAAGGGCGACCGTATCGGCGGTCGCTACCTGGTGGCCGGCAGTGCCGAATACCAGTACTCGATCGCCGAAAAATGGCGCCTGGCAACCTTCATCGACCAGGGCAACTCCTTCAACAGCCTGGAACTGCCTAGCCTCAAGACCGGTGTCGGCATCGGCGTGCGCTGGGTCTCGCCGGTAGGGCCGCTGCGCCTGGACCTGGCCCACGCGCTGGACGACGACGGTGGTTTTCGTTTGCACTTTTCCATGGGGCCCGAGCTGTGATGCGTGTGTTCAAATCCCTCTTGCTCGTTATTGGCGCCTTGTTGCTGCTGATCGCCTTGGCGCTGGGCCTGGTGCTGGGTAGCCAGGCGGGCAGCCGCTGGGTAATGGGGCTGGTGCCGGGGCTTGAGGTCAGCGACTTCGCAGGAAAGCTGGGTGGCAGTTGGCAAGCCAGCCAACTGCGCTGGGTTGACGGCCAGAGCCGGATCGAACTGCAAGCCCCGCAGCTGGACTGGTCCCCTGCCTGCCTGTTGCGCGCCACCCTGTGCATCGAGCGTCTGCAGGCCGAGCGTATCGACATGGCCTTCGCCCCGGGTGAAAGCGAGCCTGACAGCGGCCCGCTGCAACTGCCGGCGCTGAATCTGCCGCTGGCCATCGAACTGGGCGAGGTGAAGGTCGGCCAGCTGCGGCTTGATGGCAGTGAGCTGCTGGGTAATCTGCAGCTGGCTGCGCACTGGACCACGGCCGGCCTGCGGATCGACAGCCTGCAACTGCAGCGCGACGACCTGCACCTTGACCTGCAGGGCGAGTTGCAACCGCAAGGCAACTGGCCGTTGCAGCTGCAAGGCACCTTGCAACTGCCGGCCGTGGACGGCCAACCCTGGCAGTTGGCGTTGAGCGCCAAGGGCGATCTGCAACAGACACTGACGCTGGACGCCAGCAGCAGTGGCTACCTCGATGCCCACTTGAACGGCGAGCTGCAGGCCTTGGCCGAGCACCTGCCGGCGAAACTGAGCCTGCGCGCCGAGGCGTTCAAGCCCGCCGCCAGCCTGCCCGACACCCTGCAACTCAACCAGCTCAGGCTCGACGCCCAGGGCGACCTGCTCAAGGGCTACCAGCTGTCCGGTGCGGCCACGCTGCCGGCGGAGCAGGGCCCGGTGGGCCTGGTGCTGGCCGGCAAGGTGGACGCCAAGGGCGCCCGGCTCGACACCCTGGACCTCAATGCCAGCGATACCCAGCGTGTCAAGCTGCAGGCCAGTGCCGACTGGCAGCAGGGCTTGAGCGCCGACGCCAGCATCGACTGGCTCGATTTCCCCTGGTTGCGCCTGTACCCCCTCGAGCAGCCACCGCAGGTGACCCTCAAACGCTTCAATGCGCAGGTGCAGTACCGCGATGGCAACTACAAGGGCGTGTTCAACGGTGACCTGGATGGCCCGGCAGGCGCTTTCACCGTCGCCAGCCCATTCGACGGTGACCTCGGCCAGGTGCGGCTGCCGCAGCTGGCGCTGAGTGCAGGGCAGGGCAAGGCCACCGGCAGCGTCGCCTTGCGCTTTGCCGACACCCTGGCCTGGGATGTCGACCTGCAGCTGGCAGCGCTAGACCCGGCCTATTGGCTGGCCGAGCTGCCCGGCACCCTGGCCGGGCCATTGCGCAGCCAGGGCGAGCTGAAGAACCAGCAGTTGGAGCTCAAGGCGCAGCTCGACCTCAAGGGGCGCCTGCGTGGCCAGCCAGCCGTGCTCAAGGTGGATGCCGACGGCAAGGGCGAGCATTGGACCCTGGGCAGCCTGGCGGTGCAGTTGGGCGACAACCGCATCAACGGCAGCGGCAGCCTGCAGCAGCGCCTGGCCGGGCGCGTTGACCTCGACCTGCCGCGCCTTGGCCAGCTCTGGCCGCAACTGCAGGGCCAGGTCAAGGGCCGCCTGGACCTGGCTGGCACCCTCGCTGCGCCCCAGGGCAGCCTCACGCTGCACGGCCAGCAACTGGCGCAGGCCGACAACCGTGTCCAGCGGCTGGACCTCGACGCGCGCCTGGACAATGCCCAGCGTGGGCAGCTCACGCTCAAGGCCGGCGCTATCCGCCTGGGCGATACCCCGTTGGGCAACCTGGATGTGCAGGGCAAGGGCGATATTCGCCAGCAGTCTGCCACCCTGGCGCTCGATGGCCCGCAGCTCAAGCTCGACCTGGCGCTCGACGGCACCCTCGGCAAGGGCGACTGGCGCGGTCGCCTGGCCAGCGGGCGTATCCAGGCCGGTGGCCAGGACTGGCAACTGCAAGCCCCGGCGCGCCTGCAGCGCCTGGCCAGCGGCCAGCTGGACTTCGGTGCCCATTGCTGGCGCGCTGGCCTTGCCAGCCTGTGTGGCGAGGACCAGCGCCTGGCGCCAGAGCCGCGCCTGCGCTATCACCTCAAGCAGTTCCCGCTGGACAGCCTGGCGCAATGGCTGCCCAAGGACTTCGCCTGGCAGGGGCTGCTCAATGCCGACATCAACCTCGATATCCCGGCCAGCGGTCCAAAGGGCAGTATTCGTGTCGATGCCGGTGGCGGCACCCTGCGCGTGCGCGACAAGGGGCGCTGGGTTGATTTCCCCTATCAGGTGTTGCGCCTGGACAGCACCCTGGCACCACGTCGGGTGGACACCCGCCTGGACTTTCGTGGCGAGCGCCTGGGGGAGCTGACCCTCGATACCCGCCTTGACCCGCTTGGGCGCAACAAACCGTTGACCGGTGAGTTCCGCCTGGCCGGCCTGGAGCTGTCGGTGGCCCGGCCATTCCTGCCGATGGTCGAGCGCCTGGCCGGCCAGCTCAATGGCAGTGGGCGCTTGTCGGGCAGCCTGTTGGCACCGCAGGTCAACGGCAACCTGGCATTGAGCGGTGGTGAGGTCAGCGGCGCGGAATTGCCGGTGAGCCTGCAGGCTCTTTCACTGCAGGCGCTGATCGCCGGCGAGCAGGTGCAGCTCAAGGGCGACTGGCGCAGTGGCGACGCCGGGCGCGGCGAGCTGGCCGGGCAGATGACCTGGGGCCAGGCGCTGGCCATGGAGCTGCGCCTGAGCGGCCAGCAGCTGCCGGTCACCGTCGAGCCTTACGCGGTGCTCGAGGTTGCGCCCGACCTGGTCATCCGCCTGGTCGACGACAAGCTGGCGGTGACCGGCAAGGTGCTGGTGCCCAAGGGCAAGATCACCGTGCGTGAACTGCCGCCGTCGACGGTGCAGGTATCCGACGACACGGTGATCGTTGGCCATCAGACGCAGGAGGGCAAACCGCCCATGGCGGTGGCGATGGACATTGACGTCGAGGTCGGCCGCGACAAGCTGTCGTTCAGTGGTTTCGGCCTCACTGCCAACCTGCTGGGCCACGTGCACATTGGTGACAACCTCGATACCCGCGGGGAACTGAGCCTGGCCGATGGTCGCTACCGTGCCTATGGCCAGCGCCTCACCATCCGCCGGGCGCGCCTGCTGTTCGCGGGCCCCATCGACCAGCCGTACCTGGATATCGAAGCGATTCGTCAGGTGGATGACGTGATTGCCGGTATTCGCCTGAGCGGCAGCGCCGAACAACCCACCACCAAGGTGTTTTCCGAGCCGGCGATGAGCCAGGAGCAGGCGTTGTCCTACCTGGTGCTGGGGCGGCCACTGGGCGCTTCAGGCGAAGACAGCAACATGTTGGCCGAGGCGGCGTTGGGCTTGGGTTTGGCGGGCAGTGCCGGGATCACTGGCAGCCTGGCGTCAAACCTGGGGATCGAAGATTTCCAGCTCGACACCGAGGGCTCGGGCACAAGCACCAGTGTGGTCGCCAGCGGCAACCTCAGCGAGCGGCTGAGCCTGCGTTACGGTGTGGGGGTGTTCGAGCCTGCCAATACCATTGCCCTGCGCTACAAGCTGAGCAAGAAAGTCTACCTGGAGGCCGCCAGCGGCCTGGCCAGCTCGCTGGACATCTTCTACAAGCGCGACTTCTGACTGTTCGCGCTCGTCCGCGCCGGCTACCAGTGGCCGGGCGCGGACGCCTCTGGTCGTCTCATTCATCCTTTCAACGCTTAGCGAGCCTGGCAGTCCTGGCGCCGAATATTGCCGATCTGTCGCAGGCTAAGCCCGTATTTGTCGGCCAACAGGCTGCGTGACAGGCCGTTGGCGCTTTCCTTCTGAATCTGCTGGTTGCGCAGTTGGCGCTGAAAGTGGTCGGCTTTGGGGATCTCCAGTGCCAGGCCGGCAAAGCGCTTGATCAGCGCGTCGAGCGCTTCGGGCGGCAAGACATCTGCCAGTTTGGTACGTGAGCGGTGTTTGGGGATGTACTTGGGGCGCCCGCCGAACTCACAGGTGAGCCGATAGGCATTTTCGAGGCCGATGCATTCGATCAGCACCTGCAGCGACTGAGGCAGTTGGGTTACTTCGATGTTGTTCAGGTCTGGCATGTCCACGCAAGGCATCCTTGAGCTGTGGGATCGTTTGACACGTGGCCTTTGCATAGACCGCGCGCCGAGGGTTGCCATGGCGCGGCTGGGCGCTTGGCTTGCCTCGATTTTCAAACAGCATCAGAAAGGGTCGCTAGGCGCGAATCGGACCGGCGCTTGTAGCCTTGTCGGCACGACGTTTGAAAGCAATCGCGATAATTGATGTATGAAAATTCTTCACCCTTACGCTACAGGCCCCAAAAGTCCTAGAGAAGACCTTCCATGGTGGCAATTTGGGTGTATCACCCCACGCAGTTGCAGGGGAACAATATTCCCAGGTATCCGGGCGTCGACCGGCGAGGTGATTTTGCGTCAGGCAAGCAGCGAATCTGATGCTGAAGGGAGGCGTGCGTCGTAGGCGGGCAGGAAAATCAGCGTAGGAAATGGCAGCGAGGTATCATGGCGCCGGCTCCAAGGGAGCCTCATGTCCCCGATGTCGCAAGGAACTCCCGATGACACATGTGCAGCGCCTGAAATATTCGATCCTGATCATCCTGGTGGTACTGGGGATCATGCTCGGCCTGAGTCACCTGCAGAAGCAGGGCACCATCAGCGAGCAGACATTCCAGTTCATCGCCATCGCCGTTGCGGTGGTCGTGGTGGTGATCAACGGGATCCTGCGGCGCAAGGTCAAGCCCTGAGGCGGGCCGGCCGGCGGATCATGGCCGGCCGTACGCTCAACGCAAGGTGGGCTGCTCGAGTACGGCGCGGGCCTGGGGCTCGAGGCTGTAGCACTTGTCGTTGCCCAGGCTGATGACACCTTCGGTGCACAGCCGCTTGAGCACCTCGCGCACGCTGAGGAACGACAACGGAATGTCCAGCTGCTCTAGGTGCGCGTGAACACCACGCACGCCAATGCTGCGGCCGTTTCGATCGGCGCTGTGCAGGGCGTCGATGACTTTGAGGCGGATCAGGCTGGTACGCAGCCCGTAGACGCGCAGCAGCTCGCGAATCTGCTCGTTGCCGGTGCGCACTTCCTGTGCGCAGGGCGTGCCGACCGGGCTGCGCGCCGCCGGTAGCGAAGGTTGTGGGTTGTGCATGCGAATGCTCCTTTTCATCGACCGCAGCGGATTCATCGTTGTTGCCTCTCTCACCTATTAAGACGAACGAGAACGGCAAAACTGCAGTCCCTCGGTAAAAAAATCTGACCTGCCTTGTTGAAGACGTTGCAGCAGGCAAGAGGGCGTAAAATTTTCATCCGGCCATTCGTTTGATCGGGATAACCCCCCGATTGCACGAGGAGTGCCTGTGATCCCTCTTTCGCGTCCTACCCTGCGCCTTGGCCTCGCCGCCGTCCTGGTTGCCTCCAGCCTGCTGGCGCAGGCGCGCGAGGCTAGCGGCGAAGCCTCTGCGCAGATCCGCCGCACCAGCTTTGGTGTGCCGCACATCCTGGCCAACGACGAGCGTGGTCTGGGCTATGGCATCGGCTATGCCTACGCCCAGGACAACCTGTGCCTGCTGGCCAACGAGGTGTTGACGGTCAACGGCGAACGCTCCCGCTACTTCGGTGGCGACGGCAAGACCGTGGAACAGCGCGACAACCTCGCCAGCGACCTGTTCTTCACCTGGCTCAACAACCCCGTCGCGGTCAGCGGCTTCCTGCAGGCCCAACCGGCAGCGGTGCGCGATCTGCTGGACGGCTATGCCCGCGGCTATAACCGCGCACTGGGCGAGCGTCGGGCCCAGGGCCTGCCCGCCGAGTGCGGGGCGGGCGACTGGGTGCGGCCCATCACCAGCCTGGACCTGGTCAAGTTGACCCGCCGCTTGTTGGCCGAAGGTGGCGTAGGCCAATTCGCCGAGGCCGTGGTGGCGGCAACCCCGCCCAACCTTGCGGCGCAGCGACCCACGGTCGACTACAGCGTGGCCCTGGCCCGGCAGCAACAGTTCGCCATGAGCCGTGGCAGCAACGCCGTTGCTGTGGGCGCGCAGCGCTCGGCCAGTGGTCGTGGCCTGTTGTTGGCCAACCCGCATTTCCCCTGGGTAGGCGGGATGCGCTTCTACCAGATGCAACTGACCATTCCCGGGCAACTGGATGTCATGGGGGCGGCATTGCCGGGCCTGCCGGTGGTCAATATCGGTTTCAACAAGCACCTGGCCTGGACCCATACGGTAGACACGTCGAAGCACTTCACGGTGTACCGCCTGCAACTCGACCCGAGAGACCCGACCCGTTACCTGTTCGATGGGCAGTCGCTGCCGCTTGAGCAGCAGAAGGTCAGCGTCACGGTAAAAGGCGAGGGCGGCGCGCTGCAGCAGGTCGAACGGCCCATCTACCTGTCGAAGTTCGGCCCGGTGGTGCAATGGCCCGGCCGGCTGGACTGGGACAACAAGGCGGCCTATGCGCTGCGTGACGCCAACCTGGAAAACACCCGGGTGCTGCAACAGTGGTATCGGATCAACCGCGCCGACAGCCTGGGCGCGCTGCAAGCGTCGATTGCGCAGTTACAGGGCATCCCCTGGGTCAACACCCTGGCGGTCGACGCAGCGGGGCAGGCGCTGTACCTGAATCAGTCAGTGGTGCCCTATGTCGATGAAGAGTTGCTGGCTCGTTGTGGCAACCCTGGCGTCACCGAGCCGGTGGTGGTGCTGGACGGCTCGCGCAGTGCCTGCCAGTGGAAGGTAGACGCCCAGGCCGCTCAACCGGGGATCTTCCCGGCGCGCCTGCAACCGAACCTGGTGCGCAGCGACTTCGTGCAGCATTCCAATGACTCGGCCTGGCTGGCCAACCCCGCTCAGCCATTGGCCGGTTTCTCGCCGCTGCAAAGCCGTGCCGAACAACCGCTGGGCATGCGCAGCCGCTTCGCCCTGCAGCGCCTGCAAGGTAGCGCCAAGCTGGACGGCGATGCCCTGAAGCGCATGGTGTTCGATGACGAGGTATACCTGGCCAGTCTGCTGTTGCCCGACCTGCTGCAATGGTGCAAAGGCGCGCCGGCGGATGTCGCGGCGGTATGCACCAGCCTGCAGGCCTGGAATGGCAAAGCTGACCTGGAGGCTGGGATCGGCCTGGTGCACTTCGAGAACATCGCCGGCACGCTGGCCGAACATCGCGAAAGCTGGCGAGTGGCGTTCGATCCGGCCGACCCGCTGCATACGCCTCGTGGCCTGGCGGTGGAGCAGGCGGCGGTGGGCAAACTGTTGCACCAGGCTGCACTGGCCTCGTTGGCCCAGGTTGGCAAAGCCGGCATCGCTGCCGAGCAGCGCTGGGGGCAGATCCAGCAGGCCAGCGACGGCACGCCGGTGCCTGGCGGTCCGCAGGAGTTGGGGGTGTATAACGCCATGCTCAGTGTGCCGGTCGCACCGGGCAAGCGCCTGGTGGTCAGCGGTTCCAGCTACCTGCAGGTGGTCAGTTTCACCGAGCAGGGGCCCCAGGCTCAGGGCTTGTTGGCGTTTTCACTGTCCAGCGAGGCGGCTTCGGCCCATGCCGGTGACCAGACCCGCGCCTTTGCCGCCAAGCAGCTGTCAGTGATCCCGTTCACCGAGGCGCAGATCAAGGCGGATCCGCAGTATCGGCAGTATGTGATCAGCGAGAAGGACAGAGCGGCGGTGGTCAGCGCTCAGTAGCGCGGTGATGCTCATCACCGACCAGCACCCACAGGATGGACACTACCCTGTGGGAGCAACCGTTTTGCAGTGTCTGGGCTGGCCTCATCGCCGGCCACCCCGCGCCCCCCCCCACCCGCTGGACCCCACCCCAGCCACAAACCAGTGGGCGGCGGCGTGCCGGCGCGAG
>NZ_JBDJLM010000108.1:0-11410 GCF_039673365.1 Pseudomonas sp. TWI923
TTTGTGGGGCCCGTTCCGGGTTAAACCCCGCCCCTACTGGGTGGGCTCGGGGTTTACCCGGCGAAGAGGCCGGTGCAGACTACAACCGCCTCAGAACAACCAGCTATACAGCGCGTAAGCGACTACCACCGCCAGCACCGGACGCAAGATGCGATAAGCCTTCGGATTGGCACGCTTGAACTGCTTCACGCGGGAGCTGATCACATTGCTGAAACGCTTGCTCCAGGCATACGCCTGGTTGATCCCGCCGACACGCTCGTCGTCGGTATTCTGCGGTGCGGTGGCACGGCCGAGGAAGGCGCTGACCTTGCGGTTGATGCGGGTCATCAACGGGCTGTTGAGCGGGCGCTCGACATCGCAGAACAGGATCACCCGAGTCATCTCGGTCTCGTTCTTCACCCAGTGCACGAAGGTCTCGTCGAACATGACGTCCTCGCCATCGCGCCAGGCGTATGGCTGGCCGTCGACGTAGATGCGGCAGTTGTCCGAGTTGGGGGTGGACAGGCCCAGGTGATAGCGCAGCGAACCGGCAAACGGGTCACGGTGCGGGTTCAGATGGCTGCCGCCGGGCAGCAGGGCAAACATCGCACCTTTGACGTTAGGAATGCTGTTGACCAGTTCGACGGTCTTGGGGCAAAGCGCCTCGGCCGACGGCAGCGCTTTGTCGTACCACTTGAGGTAGAAACGCTTCCAGCCCTTCTTGAAAAACGAACCGAAACCGGCATCGTTGTCTTTTTCCGCGGCCTTGATGTAACCCTCGTCGAACAGGCGCATGGCCTCTTCGCGGATGGTTTGCCAGTTGTCCTTGAGCACGTCCAGTTCAGGGAAGCGCTGGCGGTCGAGGTACGGCTTGGAAGGCACGCAGGAGAACAGGTACATCAGGCTGTTGTACGGGGCGAACAGCGCCGAATGGTTGACGAACTGGCGCAGCACCGGCAGACGCGCCTTGCCGCGCAGGTGTACGAACAGCACGCTGCCGAAAAAGACCAGCAATACACCGGCCTTGGCGACAAAGGAAAAGGTCATGCAACACTCCTTGGAGGGGAAATCTGGCCATCCCCGAATAGCCGGACATGATAACCCCCTCCGGGGGAGCTGCAAGCTCCTAGCTGCAAGGGGCAAGCTGACCTGCGTCAACGCAGGCTTTGATCTTGCCGCTTGAAGCTTGCAACTTGCCGCTTACTTTGCCGCTTACTGCTGGTTTTCCTGCTCGCTGAACATGTCGCTGAACAGCATGCTGGACAGGTAGCGCTCGCCGGAGTCAGGCAGGATCACGACGATGGTCTTACCCTGCATTTCCGGTTTTTCCGCCAGGCGCACCGCCGCCGCCATCGCCGCGCCACAGGAGATGCCACAGAGGATGCCCTCCTCCTGCATCAGGCGAATGGCCATGGCCTTGGACTCCTCCTCGGTCACCGTTTCCACCTGGTCGACAATCGACAGGTCGAGGTTCTTCGGCACGAAGCCGGCGCCGATGCCCTGGATCTTGTGCGGGGTGGGCTTGAGTTCCTCGCCGGCCAGGGTCTGGCTGATCAGCGGCGAGTTCACCGGCTCCACCGCCACCGACAGGATCGCCTTGCCCTGGGTGTGCTTGATGTAGCGCGACACCCCGGTGATGGTGCCACCGGTGCCGACGCCGGCCACCAGCACGTCGACCGCGCCATCGGTGTCGTTCCAGATTTCCGGGCCGGTGGTCTTCTCGTGGATGGCCGGGTTGGCCGGATTGTCGAACTGGCCCGGCAGGAAGTGCTGCGCAGGGTTCGAGGCGACGATCTCGTTGGCCTTCTCGATGGCGCCCTTCATGCCCTTGGCCTTATCGGTCAGCACCAGCTCGGCGCCCAGCGCCTTGAGCACCTTGCGCCGCTCCAGGCTCATCGACTCCGGCATGGTCAGGATCAGCTTGTAGCCGCGGGCGGCGGCCACGAAGGCCAGGCCGATGCCGGTATTGCCCGAGGTGGGCTCAACGATGGTCATGCCCGGCTTGAGTTTGCCGCTGCTCTCGGCGTCCCAGATCATGTTCGCGCCGATCCGGCACTTCACCGAGTAGCCAGGGTTGCGCCCTTCGGTCTTGGCCAGGATGGTCACGCCGCGCGGGGCGATGCGGTTGATCTGCACCAGCGGCGTGTTGCCGATGGAGTGGGCGTTGTCTGCGTAGATACGGCTCATGGCAGGTGTCCTTGAACATGAAAGAGCGGGGAAAAACATCAGGGTAAGCCTGCAACGGGGGAGCGTAAAGCCTGATCGCGCCTGCCGGGCGGCCGGTCGTGACGGACCATTCAGGGACTGAATACCGGGTCTGCGTTTGCAGGCGTCGGGGCTGGGGTTATAGTCGCTGACAAAATACAAACATGTGTTGTCTCTACCGGCCCTATCGCCGGCAAGCCGGCTCCCACAGCGATTGCGCCGTACCTGTGGGAGCCGGCTTGCCGGCGAAGGGCCGGCACAGGCCACCCCAGAGGATCGGTTCATGAAGTTCGAAGGCACCCGCGACTACGTCGCCACAGACGACCTGAAACTGGCGGTCAACGCGGCCATCACCCTGGAACGCCCGCTGCTGGTCAAGGGTGAGCCCGGCACCGGCAAGACCATGCTCGCCGAACAATTGGCCGCCTCGTTCGGTGCGCGCCTGATCACCTGGCACATCAAGTCGACCACCAAGGCCCACCAGGGCCTCTACGAGTACGACGCGGTCAGCCGCCTGCGCGACTCGCAGCTGGGCACCGACAAAGTCCACGATGTGCGCAACTACCTGAAAAAGGGCAAGTTGTGGGAAGCCTTCGAGGCCGAGGAGCGGGTGATCCTGCTGATCGACGAGATCGACAAGGCCGACATCGAGTTCCCCAACGACCTGCTGCAAGAGCTCGACAAGATGGAGTTCTACGTCTACGAGACCGACGAGACCATCAAGGCCAAGCAGCGCCCGATCATCATCATCACCTCCAACAACGAAAAGGAGCTGCCCGACGCCTTCCTGCGCCGCTGCTTCTTCCACTACATCGCCTTCCCCGACCGCGACACCCTGCAGCGCATTGTCGATGTGCACTACCCGAAGATCAGCGAGTCGCTGGTCAGCGAGGCGCTGGACGTGTTCTTCGACGTGCGCAAGGTGCCGGGCCTGAAGAAAAAGCCCTCCACCTCCGAACTGGTCGACTGGCTCAAGCTGCTGATGGCCGACAACATCGGTGAAGCGGTACTGCGTGAACGCGACCCGACCAAGGCCATCCCGCCGCTGGCCGGGGCCCTGGTCAAGAACGAGCAGGACGTGCAACTGCTCGAGCGCCTGGCCTTCATGAGCCGGCGCGGCAACCGCTGACAGGAGCCGGGCCATGCTGCTCAACCTGTTCAATGAAATGCGCGCGGCCAAGGTGCCGGTGTCGGTGCGCGAGCTGCTCGACCTGCACCACGCCCTGCAGAAGGGCGTGGTGTTCGCCGACATGGACGCGTTCTACTACCTCGCCCGGGCCATCCTGGTGAAGGACGAACGCCATTTCGACAAGTTCGACCGCGCTTTCGCCGCCTACTTCAAGGGCCTGGACAACCTCGACCGGCACATCGAGGCGCTGATCCCCGAGGACTGGCTGCGCAAGGAGTTCGAACGCTCGCTGAGCGACGAGGAGCGCGCGCAGATCCAGTCCCTGGGCGGCCTGGACAAGCTGATCGAGGAGTTCAAGAAACGCCTCGAAGAGCAAAAGGAACGCCACGCCGGCGGCAACAAGTGGATCGGCACCGGCGGCACCAGCCCCTTTGGCTCGGGCGGCTTCAACCCCGAGGGCATTCGCGTCGGCGAGGCCGGCAAGCGCCAGGGCAAGGCGGTGAAGGTGTGGGACCAGCGCGAGTACAAGAACCTCGACGACCAGGTCGAGCTGGGCACCCGCAACATCAAGCTGGCGCTGCGCCGCCTGCGCAAGTTCGCCCGTGAAGGCGCCGCCGAAGAGCTGGACATCGACGGCACCATCGACCACACCGCCCGTGACGCGGGGCTGTTGAACATCCAGATGCGCCCGGAACGGCGCAACACGGTGAAGCTGCTGTTGCTGTTCGACATCGGCGGCTCGATGGATGCCCATGTGAAGGTGTGCGAAGAGCTGTTCTCGGCCTGCAAGACCGAGTTCAAGCACCTGGAGTACTACTACTTCCACAACTGCGTCTACGAGTCGGTGTGGAAGAACAACCTGCGCCGCACCTCGGAGCGTTTCGCCACCTTCGACCTGCTGCACAAGTACGGCGACGATTACAAAGTGATCTTCGTTGGCGACGCCGCCATGGCCCCCTACGAGATCACCCAGCCGGGTGGCAGCGTCGAGCACTGGAACGAAGAAGCCGGGTATGTGTGGATCCAGCGCTTCATGGAGAAGTTCAAGAAGGTCATCTGGATCAACCCGTACCCCAAGCAGGCCTGGGACTACACGGCGTCAACCCACCTGGTGCGCGACCTGATCGAGGACAAGATGTATCCGCTGACCTTGCAGGGGTTGGAAGACGGGATGCGCTACCTGTCCAAGTGATGTTGCCTGCTCTGGCCTATTCGCGGGTAAACCCGCTCCCACAGGGTTTGCGCGCCCCCTGTGGGAGCGGGTTTACCCGCGAAAGGGCCAGCAGCTTCACCGCCAGCGTTGCAGGTATTGCTGCTGCTCCCGCCACGCCTCGTCCTGCACCACCGCCCGGAACCGCACCACCGCCCCCGGCAGGCACTGCGCCAGTTGCGCCAGGGCCAGCGGCGTCAACGCGCCCAGCCGCGGATAGCCGCCAATGGTCTGCCGATCATTGAGCAGCACGATCGGCTGCCCGTCCGGCGGCACCTGCACAGCGCCCAGCGGGATGCCCTCGGAAATCATCGGCGCTCCCTGGTACGCCAGCTGCGGCCCCAACAGGCGAATGCCCATGCGATCGGCGCGACTGTCCAGGGTCCAATCGCGGTTGAACGCCTCGAACAAACTGGTACCGCTGAAGTCGCCAATCTGCGCGCCCATTACCAGATCGAGCGTGGGCAGAGCTGGGTAAACCGGCCGCAAATGCTCCGGCACGGCTTCGTGGGAGCAGCGATTCGGCGCCTCGACTTGCCCCGCGATGCCCCCCGCAAACTGCAACACCTGCCCCTTGGCCAGCGCCCTGCCCTGCCCGTCGATACCGCCCAGTTCCTCGCGGATTACCGTGGCACAACTGCCCAGCACCCGCTCGCCAAGCAAACCACCCGGCGCCGCCAGATAAGCCCGCACGCCCTGGCGCGGTTGGCGCAAGCTCAGGCACTGGCCCTTGCCCAACCTGAAGCTGCGCCAAGGCGCCACTGGCTGGTCATCGATACGCGCATCCAGGTCGGCACCGGCCAACGCCAGCACGCAATCCTGTTCGGCGACCACGCTGAAACCGCCCAGGGCGATCTCGACCACGGCACTGTCCAGGTCATTGCCCAGCAGCCAATTGGCCCAGCGCATGGCCACCCAATCCAACGCCCCGCCCTGGGTCACACCCAGGTGGCGCACACCGAAACGCCCGGCATCCTGCAACAGGCACAGCGCGGTGCTTGCCTCGATCCGCAACTGGCTCATGCCTGGGCCTCCAACGGGCTGTCGTCGCCGCCCAGGTTGATGAATTCGGCCCGTTCGACGGCCACGAATCGTACCCGGTCGCCCGGCTGCAGCAGGCTGTAGCCTTCGCGCTCGCGGTCGAACAGGCGCACCGGCGTGCGCCCGATCAGGTTCCAGCCGCCCGGCGATACCGCAGGGTAAGCGGCCGTCTGGCGTTCGGCGATGCCCACGCTGCCCGCCGCCACGCGCTTGCGCGGGGTGCTCAGGCGCGGGCTGGCCAGGCGCTCATCGACCAGGCCCATGAAGCCGAAGCCGGGGGCGAAACCCAAGGCAAATACCGGATAATCGCGACCGCTGTGCAGGCTGATCACCTCGGCTTCACTCAGCCCGCTGCGGGCGGCCAGCAGTGGCAATTCAGGGCCGACGCTGGCGTGGTACCACACCGGGATCTCGTGGCGCCGCCCGGCGCTGCCGGGGTCCGGCTGCAACCCCTCGAATGCTTGCACAATGCGCTGGCGCGCTTCGTTCGGTGCCAGGTCGAATTGCACCATCAGCGTGGTATAGGACGGCACCAGGTCGATCAGCTGTGCGCCGAACACCGCTCGCAGGCGCTGGCTGGCGGCGAGAATCCAGGGCATGTTGGCCTCATCGATACGGTCGAACAGGCGCACCATCAGGCTGTCGAACGCCACCACCTCGATACGCGGCGTCATGGCAGCTCCAGCGCGTCGAGGGCCTGGCGGATCTGGCGTACGGCGGCCACCGAGCTTTCGTTGTCGCCATGCACGCACAGGGTGCTGGCGTTCAGCTCCACAGCGCTGCCGTTATCGGCCACCAGTGCTTCACCCCGGGCCAGGCGCAATGCCTGCTCGACCACCAGCGCCGGGTCGTGGTGCACCGCGCCCGGCAGGCGCCGCGACACCAGGTGACCGCTGGCGGTGTAGGCACGGTCGGCGAAGGCTTCGAACCACAGCGGCACACCGATTTCGTCGCCCAGGGCCTGGGCGGCGCTGTTGTCAGCGGTGGCCATGAGCATCAGCGGCAGGTTGCCGTCATAGGCAGCTACGGCCTCGAGCACGGCACGCAGCTTTTGCGGGTCGGCCATCATGTCGTTGTACAGCGCGCCATGGGGCTTGATGTAGGCCACCCGGCTGCCCTGCACCTTGCAGATGCCATCCAGCGCGCCGATCTGGTAGTGCAGCAGGTCGCGGATCTCCTCGCTGCTGCAGGCCATCGAGCGGCGGCCGAAGCCCACCAGGTCCGGGTAGGCCGGGTGCGCGCCAATGGTCACGCCATGCTCCAGCGCCAGGGCCACGGTGCGGCGCATGGTGCCCGGGTCGCCGGCGTGGTAGCCGCAGGCGATGTTGGCGCAATCGATGTACGGCATCACCTCGGCATCCAGGCCCATGCGCCAGCTGCCGAAACTTTCGCCCATGTCGCAATTGAGTAGCAGGCGTTTCAATTGGCTGATTCCCGTGTCGATGTTCATGCTGCCTACCTTAGCGTGCCAGCAGTTGTTTGCCGCGGGTTTCCGGCAGGCTCAGCGCCGCCAGGATCACCACGCCATAGGACACCGCGGCGAAGGCGCCAATGCCCAGCCCCAATGGTACTTTCTGGCTGAGCAGGCCGATCAACAGCGGGAACAACGCCGCGAAGACCTTGCCGATGTTGTAGCAGAAGCCCTGCCCCGAGCCGCGGATACGGGTGGGGAACAGTTCGGTGAGGAAGGCGCCCATGCCGCTGAAGATGCCCGAGGCGAAGAAGCCCAACGGCAAACCCAGCCACAGCATCACGCCATCGCTGACCGGCAGTTGGGTGTAGAGCAGCACGATGACGAACGAACCCACGGCGAACAGGATGAAGTTCTTCTTGCGCCCCAGCAGGTCGGACAGGTACGCGCTGACCACGTAGCCGATGTAGGAGCCGACGATCACCATGGCCAGGTAGCCGCCGGTGCCGAGCACGCTCAGGCCGCGCTCGTTCTTGAGGAAAGTCGGCAGCCACGAGGTGATCGCGTAGTAACCGCCCAGCGCCCCGGTGGTCAGCAGCGAGGCGCGCACGGTAATCCAGAGCATGCCGGGGGCGAAGATCTCGTAGAAATGCACGGGCTCGGCAGCGCGTTCGGCGGCCTTGGCCTCGCGATAGACCTCCGGGTCCTTGACCAGGCGGCGCACGAAGATCACGAACAGCGCCGGCAGCAGGCCGAGCAGGAACAGCGCGCGCCAGGCTTGTTCAGGCGGCAGCCAGGAGAACAGCAGCGCATAGAGGATGGCGGTCAGGCCCCAGCCGATGGCCCAGCCCGACTGCACCATGCCCACCGCCTTGCCACGGTCCTGGGCGCGGATCACCTCGCCGATCAGCACCGCGCCGGCGGTCCATTCGCCGCCGAAACCGAAGCCCATCAGGGTGCGGGCGATCAGCAGTTGCTCGTAGTTCTGGGCGAAACCGCAGAGGAAGGTGAAGAAGGCGAACCACAGCACTGTCAGTTGCAGGGTGCGCACCCGGCCGATGCGGTCGGAAAGGATGCCGGCGATCCAGCCGCCCAGGGCCGAGGCGATCAGCGTGCTGGTATGGATCAACCCGGCCTCGGTGGTGCTGATGCCCCAGAGCATGATCAGGGTGGGCACGACGAAACTGAGCATCTGGGTGTCCATGCCGTCCAGGCCATAGCCGATCTTGCAGCTCCAGAAGGTGCGTCGTTGCTGGGAGTCGATGTCGCGGTACCAGGCGAAGGGGCCGCTCGAGGATCGGGCGGGGGCCTGCTGCTGCACGCCGGTCGGGTTCATGTATGCCTCGGCTTGTTGGTATTGTTTTACGGGCGACGTCGAGGTCGCGGCCTGGCTGCCATGTTCAGAGCCAGCGCCTCAAGCGTCCAACGAGAAAATCCGCCGGTCTGGAACAAGAAAAACTGATCATGAACCTTCGCTTCCTCGAAACCTTCGTCTGGGTCGCCCGGCTCAAGAGCTTCCGCCTCACCGCCGAGAAGCTGTTCACCACCCAGGCCTCGGTGTCCAGCCGCATCGCCGCGCTGGAAGCCGACCTTGGGGTGAAACTGCTGTTGCGCGACTCGCGCGGGGTCAGCCTGACGCCCGAGGGCAGCAAGGTGCTCGAATACGCCGAGCGCATGCTCGACACCGCCAAGGCCATGAAGCAGTCGCTGGACAGCGACCGGGCCAAGACCGGGCGGATTCGCCTGGGGGTGATGGACACGGTGATCCACACCTGGATGAGCGCGCTGGTGGCGGAGCTTACCGAACGCTACCCGCAGGTGGAGATCGAACTGGTGGCCGACACCGCGCTGAACCTGCGCGAACAGCTGCAAAAAGGCTTTCTCGACGTGATCCTGCAGACCGACCTGCTGCGCGAGCCGTCGATCCGCAGCCTGGACCTGGCGCGTTACCCCATGGGCTGGATCGTTGCCGCCGGCTCCATCCACCACCGTGACTATGGGTCGCTGGCTGAGCTGGGCCGCGAACGCATCGTCACCTTCTCGAAGAATTCACGGCCTCACCAGGAGGTGCTCAGCCTGTTGCAGGGTGCAGGGGCCGAGGCGCCGCGCTTGAACTGCGTGAACTCGGTGGCGGCGATCACCCGCTTGCTGCGCGATGGCTTCGGCATCGGCGCGCTGCCGCCGGCGCTGGTGGACAGCGAGTTGAGCCGGGGTGAACTGGTGCTGCTGGAGGGGTTGCAGCCACCGCCGAGCCTGGAACTGGTGGTGGCCTGGCAGACCGGGGTGGCGCTGGTGGACGAGGTGGTAGGGGTTTGCCGGCAGGTGCTGGAGCGCTATGCGCGGGATGTGGGGGGGCAGCGGATTGTGTTGGTCTGAACAGCCCAATCGCGGGGCAAGCCCGCTCCCACGCATGCAGTGTGTTCACCTGTGGGAGCGGGCTTGCCCCGCGACAGGGCTGGCGAGGGCTAGCGCCAGCTCTCTTTGACCACCTTGCGCCGTCCACCCAGGATCACCCAGCCGACCAGCAGCAACAGGCTCTCGACCACGAACGCCAGCACGAAGCCGGCGCCAATCCCCCAGCCGATCGCCTCGGGCACCAGCAGGATCTGGTAGCTGTAGCCCTTGAGTGTCTCTTCACGCAGCGCCGGTTCCGGCTGCACCAGCACATGCCAGCTGCGGCTCACCCACGAGCCTTGCAGCGCCTGCCACTCGTGCTCCAGCAGTTGGTTACGGATCAGCAGGCTTTCGATGCTGTTGGCATCGCTGTTGAACACCGGGTCGTCGCTGCTGCGGTAATGCTGCACCAGCGCCTGCAGGTCGCCGTTGAAGAAACGCTGGGCGGTCTGGCGGAAGCCGTCGAGCGCCTGGCGCGATTCCAGCAAGTGCGCCTCGACCCGCTGGCTGTAATCCTTGACCAGCCCGGGTACCTGAATACCGGCCAACAGGCCGAACGTGAACAACAGCAAGCGCAGGTAACTTCTGAACATGGAGCGTCCTTAGCTCTGGCCGTGGGCGACGCACTCACCGTGGCGCCACAGGGCCCATTGGCCAGGCTCGTAGCGGTTCCAGGTCTCGTTCTCGGTCAAGGCTTCAGTGGCGATCACCGTGACCACGTCGTTGGGGGTGGTTTGCGTGTGGAAATCGACGATCAGGTCGACATCCTTCAAGCGTGCAGCGCCGAAAGGCGCGCGACGGGTGATGTGCACCAGCTTGGTGGAGCAGAAACAGAACAGCCAGTCGCCGTCGCTGAGCAGGCAGTTGAACACGCCCTTGCCACGGTATTCGGCGCAGGCCTCGACCAGCACCGGCAATAGTTGCTCGACCTCGACCGGCTCGGGGAAGGCCTCGCGCACGCGGTTGAGCAGGTCGCAGAAGGCCGCTTCGCTGTCGGTGTCGCCGATCGGGCGATAGAAGGTGCGTTGGCCGCTGAACTCGCCCAACTGGCCATTGTGCGCGAAGCACCAGTTGCGGCCCCACAGCTCGCGCACGAACGGATGGGTGTTGGACAGGCACACCCGGCCAACGTTGGCCTGGCGAATATGGCCGATCACCACTTCGCTCTTGATCGGGTAGCGCTGCACCAGATTGGCCACCTCCGACTCGCTGCTCGCCGCCGGGTCCTGGAACAGGCGCAGGCCGCGCCCTTCGTAGAACCCGATGCCCCATCCGTCGCGGTGCGGGCCGGTGCGGCCACCGCGCTGCATCAGGCCGGTGAAACTGAAGACGATATCGGTGGGGACATTGGCACTCATGCCCAGCAGTTCGCACATGCTCGCGGCTCCTGGCTTACAGACGGGGTTCTACGCGGCCCTGGCCCGGGCCGGAACGGCGCACGGGAGCAGGTGGCGGGTCATCGCGGTAACGGTCGTTGCGGTCGGCGGCCACCGGGGCCAGGGCCGGCGCCTCGTCATCTTCCTTGGCCTGGCGCTGGGCCGCGGCCTCACGCAGGGCACGGCGCTCGCCGGCACGTTTTTCCAGCGGCCAGCGGATCAGCACGAAGACTAGGTACAGGGCGAAGGCGATCATGCCGTACATGGCCAGGTCCGAGGCGGCGCGCCAGGCGTTGTTGCCGACCTTGAAGGCCAGGTCCAGCGCGGTGATGGCGATGGCCGGGGCGAAGCTGTCCTTGACCGGGTCGACGATGGTCGGGCTGAACAGCAGCACGGCGACGATCACCCACAGCGGCTCGCGCAGCCAGCGCCACATCCAGCCGGTGAGCTTGCAGGCCACCAGCAGGCAACCCAGGGCGGCGACGGCGTAGAGGCCCCAGGCCAACAGATAGTCGTGTTCGGTCATGGTGTTCGTGCATGCCAGGCAAAGAGACGCCTATGATAAACACTTTTACCGGCGCAGGCGCCCCCTCTCCCATTCAGGAACCGCGTCGGCTGCTTCGCGGGTAAACCCGCTCCCACAGGGATTGCGCATAACCTGTGGG
>NZ_JBDJLM010000109.1:0-10796 GCF_039673365.1 Pseudomonas sp. TWI923
GGCTCCCACAGGGAGTTGCGATGCCTTTGTGGGAGCCGGCTTGCCGGCGATGAGGCCGGCCCGGTCAACCAAAACTGCGCAGGTAATCCCAAGGATAAATCCCCCGCTCATGCCCATCGCTGAACACCAACTGCACCCCATACCCCTGGGCCTCGATCCGCGCCACGCGGACATCCTCGCCCACCAGCGAAATCGCGCCCTTCAACCGCGCCGCGCGGCACTGTGAGCAAGGGCAGGCACCGCGCAGTCGGGCGTGGCTGATCACCTGCTCGACCTCGCCCCACTGCACCAGCAGCTCACCGCGTTCACGGCGGTTGCACAATGCACTGGGCGCGCTCATCACACCGCCCCCTGCAACTGCGCCAAGGCGATGCGCACCGCCTTGCGCACTTCCGGATCGCTGTCGGCCTCGGCCGCCTGCAACGCCGGCAATGCCCGGGCTTCACCCAGCTCACCCAGCGCCAGCGCCGCCTCCTTGCGCAGGTTGGCGATGCCATGGCCAAGCAACTGCGCCAGCCCATCCAGCGCTGCCCCATGGCGCAGCCGGCCCAAGGCCCTCGCCGCGCGCAAGCGCACCTGCCAGTAACTGTCGGCCAGCGCCGCGATCAAGGCCTGGCCCGCTTCCGCCTGGCCGACCTTGCCCAGGGTGGTCGCCGCCTCTTCACGCACCTGCCAGGCCTCATCGGCCAAGGCGCCGATCAGCGCCGGCAGCACACGGGCATCGCGGGCCAGGCCCAGCGCGCCAATGGCGGCGCGGCGCACTTCGGTATCCGGCTCGTTGGCTGCCAGCTGCGCCAGCGCGGGCAAGGCCGGCGCATGCTTGAGCCAGCCCAGGATGCCCACCGCTTCGCGGCGCACGCCGGAATCCACATCCGCCAACGCCTGCAACGCAGGCACCGCGGCGTCCTCCAGGCGCAGCTCGCGCAGGGCGCGCAGGGCGCTGGCCCGCACGAACGCATCGGCATGGGTGGCCCAGGGCAGGATCAGTTGCCCGGCCTCCTGGGTCTTGAGCTCGCTCAGGCTCTGGGCAGCCGCCAGGCGTACCGGCTCGGCGGGGTCGGCCAATGCGGCGCACAGGCCCTGCACCACTTCCGGCGCCTCCCAGGCTTCGAGCAGGCGCGCGGCTTCGGCGCGCACCTCAGCGTTGGCGTCCACCAACAGCGCATCGGTGAGCCAGGGCAGGCCGTCCGGGTCTTCCAGGTCGGCCAGTTCGATCAGGGCGATGCGCCGCACGCCGGCATCCAGGTCGTTCAGGCGTGGCAGCAGGTCGACGATATCGGGGTTGTCTGTAAATCGTTCAGTCATAGCGCAATCCGCAGCGGAGGATGGTCGGTGTCGGGCAGGCCCAAGGGTGTCAGGCGCGGCAGTTCGCGGCCTTCTTCATGGCGCAGCAGCGCCAGGCAATGGCGCTTTAGGTGGGTGAATTCGGGGCTGGTCAGCAGGCTCGCCCGGCGCGGGCGGGCGAAGTCCAGCCGCAGGTCTTCGATAAAGCGCCCAGGCCGGGGGCTCATCACCAGGATGCGATCGGCCAGGAACAGCGCCTCGTCGATGTCATGGGTGACGAACACCACCGTGGTGCGGATGCGCGCCCAGATATCCAGCAGCAGTTCCTGCATGCGCGCACGGGTCTGCGCATCGAGGGCGCCAAAGGGTTCGTCCATCAACAACAGGCGGGGGCGGTTGATCAGCACCCTGGCGATCTCGGCGCGCTGCTGCATGCCGCCGGACAACTGGCTGGGCCAGCGTTGGGCGAAGTCACCCAGGCCGACCAGCTGCAGCATCTCGGCGGCCTGGTACTGGCGCTCGGCCTTGCCCTGCCCCTGCATCTTCAAGCCGAAGGCCACGTTGTCGAGCACGCTGCGCCACGGCAGCAGGGTGTGATGCTGGAACACCATACCCCGTTGCGGCGAAGGGCCATCGACCGCTTGCCCGTCCACCCGCAATTGGCCGCTGGCCGGGGTAAGGTGCCCGGCCAATGCGCCGAGCAACGTGGACTTGCCGCAGCCGGACGGCCCGAGGATGCAGACGAACTCGCCTGGGGCGATGGCAAAGTCCAGCGCCTGCACCGCTTCAAACGCGTCACGCCCATGGCCCAGGCGAATCGACAAACCCTGCGCTTCGATACGCCCGGGCAGCTGTTGATGACTGCTCATCACGCGCTCCTCCGTATCCAGGGCGTGGCCAGGGCGCCAAGGCGCTTGACCAGCGCGCTGCTGCCCATGCCCAGCACGCCGATCAGCAGCATGCCGACGATGATGTCGGGGTAGTTCTGCAAGGTGTAGGACTCCCAGGTGTAGTAACCGATACCGAACTGCCCGGCGATCATCTCGGCGGTCACCAGGCAGAACCATGAAGTGCCCATGCCGATGGCCAGCCCCGTGACGATGCTCGGCAGCGCGCCCGGCAGCACCACTTCGCGCAGGATCGCCCTGCGCCCGGCGCCCAGGCTGCGCGCCGAGGCCACCAGGCGCGGGTCGATCGCCTCAACGCCGTGCACGGTGTTGAGCAGGATCGGGAACAGCGCACCGGTGAAGGTGATGAACACCATCGACAGCTCCGATGAGGGGAACATCAGGATCGCCAGCGGGATCCAGGCCACCGCCGGGATCGGCCGCAGCACTTCCAGCGGCGGCATCAGCGTGTCCTCCAGCCACTTCGAGCGGCCGATCAACAGGCCCAGGCTCACCCCCAGCAGCGCCGCCACGCCATAGCCGGCGAACACCCGCGTCAGGCTGCTGCCCAGGTGCGCCAGCAAGGTGTTGGAGGCCAGCAGTTGCCAGGCGGCGTCGAGCACCGCGCCAGGTGTGGGCACGTAGGTGAAGGTGAGCAGCAGCAGGTCCAGCTTGTGGCTCGCGGCCAGCTGCCAGAACAGCAGGCAGGCCAGCAGCGAAGCCAGGCGCAGGGGCCAGCGCGCAAGGTCACGGGTCATGGCGGCGGCTCCCGGTCAGCGCTGGGCGAGCAGCTTCTGGTTGGCATGGACGAAGTCCAGCGCCTCGCCGCCATGGGCCTTGGCGTACTGCTCGGCCTGGTCCTTGAGCAGGAAGGCCGCCAGTTGGCCCTGGCCGTTGCGCACGAACCAGGCCTGGTTGGCCAGCAGCTTGATGCCGCTGTCGGCGGCCTGGGCGTAGATCGCGCGGATGTCCTTGCCCTCCTGCTCCAGCTGGGCCAGGGCGGTGAGCGCGGCCTCCGGGGAGGCGTAGTGGCGCACTTTGTCCTCGCCACGCACCCAGATCTGCGCCAGGCGGCTGAAGTCGGTGATGGCTTTGCCGGTCGCGGCATCAACGGCCTTGAGTGGCAGCGGGTCGTAGTTTTTCAGCGCCTTGTCGTAGTCCTGCCCGGCCTGCTTATAGGCGCTGCGGATGTACTGGTCGTCGATGAACTGCGCGGTGTCCAGACCACGGTCGGTCTTCTTCAGCATCTTGAGGGTGTCGATGGAGGTGGCCACGGCCTGGCGGTACTCGGGCTTCCAGGTGAGGTCGCGGGTCTGCAGGCCGAGCGGGCCGTGGAACAGGTAGTTAACCTCGGCCTCGATACCGGTGACCTTTTCGATCAGCTCGCTGTACTTCTCGGGCTCGGCGGCGAGCAGGCGGTCGGCTTCGAGGCTGGCACGCAGGTAGGCGGTGACCACTTCCGGGTACTTTTTCGCGTAGTCGGCGTCCACCAGCGCGCCATGGAAGGTCGGCGCGTTGGCCTGGGCGCCGTCGTAGATCTTGCGGGCGAAGCCGCGGTTGGGGAACAGCTCGGCGAAGGGCACGAAGTCGGCGTGGGCCTCGATGCGGTTGCTGCGCAGGGCGGAACCGGCGATCTCCGGGGCCTGGGCGATGATCTTCACGTCCTTCTGCGGGTCCCAGCCTTGGGCGGCGACCGCGCGCAGCAGCATGCCGTGGGCGGTGGAGGCGAACGGCACGGAGATGGTCTTGCCCTTGAGGTCGGCCAGCGACTGCACGCTGGAGGCGGCCGGCACCACGATGCCGTTGCCGCTGCCGTGCACGCTGCCGGACAGCACGCTGATGAACAGGCTGCGCTTGCCGGCGTCGAGGTGGGCGACGCCGTTGAACGAGCCGGGGAAGTCGGCCATGGCGCCGAAGTCGAGCTTGCCGGCGACCATCTCGTTGGTCAGCGGCGCGCCGCTGGTGAAGTTTTTCCACTCGACCTGGTACTGGGCGTCCTTGTACTTGCCGTCATGGGGCAGGTATTTGTCGAGCAGGCCCAGCTCGCGGATCAACAGGCCGCCGGTGGCGCAGTTGATGGTGGTGTCCTGGGTGCCGATGGCGATACGGATGGTTTCGGCGCTGGCGTTCAGGCCGGTGATTGCCAGCGCAAGGCCGGCCACGGTTGCTACAAGGCGCATGGGTGTTCCCCTCGAATCGTTTTAGGTATTGGTGTCGTCTCCGCCGCCCGGCATGGGTGGTGGGAAACGAGGGGGCGTTGCAGGTGGGCGTCCGGTGGTTCGGCCGGATGGCGGGTAGTTCGGGTTCAGCGCAGCAGGTACGGGATATCGACCTTCACCGCGCCGGTGGGGCAGTCCTTCTCGCAGGGCATGCAGTACCAGCATTCGTCGAAGGCCATGTAGGCCTTCTGCGTGGCCGGGTTGATGGCCAGAAGGTCCATGGGGCAGACCTCGACGCAGACCGTGCAGCCTTTTTCGGCGATGCATTTGTCTTCGTCGATGGTCACCGGAGCGCTGCTGCGAAAGAAGATTTCCTGGGGTTGGTAGGCCATTTTCACGGGGTCCTTGGGGCCTTCTTGGGCGCCCTTTATCTTGAGGCTTGCAGATTTCCCTGTGGGAGCGGGTTTACCCGCGAACACCGGCGAAGCCGGTGCCATCCATCGCGTCGCCTGCTTCGCGGGTGAACCCGCTCCCACAGGGTTCGGTGTTGCCTATGCGGCATCGGCCTTTACACGCAGCCGGTCGTATGCGGTCTGTTCCTCGGCATCCAGCGGGATCAGGTACGGCTCCACCGCTTTCTTGAAGCTGGTCATCTCGCCGTCCTCGCCCTTCTTCAGATGGCAATGCACGAACCACTCGCCATCGTTGCGCTCGGGGAAATCGACCCGATGGTGGTACAGCCCCCAGCGGCTCTCCTTGCGGAACAGCGAGGCTCGCGCAGCCATTTCGGCGCAGTCGCGGATCACCGAAACTTCCATGGCACGCATCAGCTCATGGGGGTTGTTGGCCTTCATCTGCTCAAGATCGCGTTCGATTTCGGCGAAGCGCGCCAGGCCGATTTCCATCTTCTTGGTCACCTTGGGCGGCTGCAGGTAGTCGTTGACCATGCGTCGCAGCTTGTACTCGACCTGGGCCGGCGGCAGGCCGTGCTCGCGCTGCAAGGGTGCGAACACCCGCGCCTGTTCGCGTTCGACCTGCAGCGTGTCGACCTCGGCGAATTCACGCCCGGCCACGTACTGCGCGGCATTCACCCCGGCGAACCAGCCATAGGTGAAAGCGCCGAGCATGTAGTTGTGCGGAACCGCGGCCATGTCGCCGGCGGCGTACAGGCCCTTGACGCTGGTCTCGGCCTTTTCGTTGACCCACACCCCCGAGGCCGAATGCCCGGAGCAGAAGCCGATCTCGGAGATGTGCATCTCGACCATGTGCTGGCGGTAGTCGGTGCCGCGCCCGGCGTGGAACTGACCACGGCTGGGGCGCTCGTTGCTGTGCAGGATCTCCTCGATGTTCTGGATGGTCTCCTCGGCCAGGTGATCGAGCTTGAGAAACACCGGGCCGTTGCCGCCTTCGAGTTCCTGGTGGAACTCCCACATCATCTGCCCGCTCCAGTAGTCGCACTCGATGAAGCGCTCGCCCTTGCTATTGGCGGTGTAGCCGCCCAAGGGACCGGTGACGTAGGCGCAGGCCGGGCCGTTGTAGTCCTTGATCAGCGGGTTGATCTGGAAGCACTCCAGGTTGGCCAGCTCCGCCCCTGCGTGGTAGGCCATGGCATAGCCGTCACCGGCATTGGTGGGGTTTTCGTAGGTGCCCATCAGGTAGCCCGACGACGGCAAGCCCAGGCGCCCGGCGGCGCCGCAGGCGAGCACGACCGCCTTGGCGCGGATCACCCGGAACTCACCGCTGCGGCAGTCGAAACCGAGCACCCCGGCTGCGGCGCCGGCCGCATCGAGCAGCACGCGGGTGCACACCATGCGGTTGCTGATTTCCACCCGGGCGCGCTTGAGCTGGCGGTACAGCACCTTCTTGATGTCGTGGCCCTCGGGCATGGGCAGCACATAAGCGCCCATGTGGTGGACCTTCTTCACCGCGTAGTCGCCGGTTTCGTCCTTCTCGAACTTCACGCCCCAGCGGTCGAGCTGCTCGATGGTCTCGAAGCTCTTGGTGGCGTAGGCATGCACCGCAGCCTGGTTGACGATGCCGTCATTGGCGACGGTGATTTCCTTGGTGTACTGCTCGGGCGTGGCATGCCCGGGGATGATGGCGTTGTTCAGGCCGTCCATGCCCATGCTGATGGCGCCGCTGCGCTTGACGTTGGCCTTGTCCAGCAACAGCACGCGCAGGGTCTTGTCCTGCTCCTTGGCCTTGATCGCGGCCATGGGCCCGGCGGTGCCGCCACCGATGACGACGATGTCGTAGTCCTGGGTCTGGATGCTCATGCCTTGCCCCCCTTCTGGCGGTCGATACGCAGGCGGTACTGGAACGCATCGCCACGGTAATAGAGGTGTTCGAAGTCCAGCGGGGCGCCGTCGGCGGTGTGGGTGAGGCGCTCGATACGCATGATCGGCGCGCCCTCTTCCACGTCCAGCGCCTGGGTCAGGTCGCTGTCGGCGAGCACCGCGTCGATGGCCAGGTCGGCATGGCCGAGGGCGAGGCCGCAGTCGTTCTCCAGCAGCAGGAAGATGTCGCGGGTGACCAGGTCGGCCTTCTCCAGCTTCTCGCCGACGTTGTGCGGCAGCCAGGTGATTTCCAGCGACACAGGCTCGCGGTTGATCAGGCGCACCCGACGGATCTCGGTGACCAGGCTGCCCTCCTCGACCTGCAGCCGCTGCGCCACCAGCGCACTGGCCGGTACATGGCGGAAACTGCGCAGGCGGTTGAGCACTTCGTAGCCCATCTGCGTCATCGACTCGGCCAGGCCCTGCAGGGTGCTGACGTTCTGGAATGCCTTGGGCTTGGCGACGAAGGTGCCCTTGCCATGGATCTTGAAGATCAGCCCTTCCTTCTGCAGGTCGCCCAGGGCCTGGCGCACGGTGATGCGGCTGACGTCGAAGGCCTTGCCCAGCTCGCTTTCCGAGGGCATGCGGCTGTGCGGTGGGTAGCTGCCGTCGAGGATGCGCTCGCGCAGCAGTTCCTTGAGCTGGGTGTAGAGCGGTACGGGAGAAAGCGGGAGCAGTTCGGCCATGGTCTTCTCTGTCGGCTGACTTGTTATAACAAGTTGTGACCAGAAGATAACGGGCATAACAGCGCCATGAGAAATACCAAGATTGCATATGGATAGATCAGGTTCCCTGCGTGGGAGCGGGCTTGCCCCGCGCTCGGGCTCCCTGGAAAAACACCCTCATATCAAGGCGATGGACGCCACCGGCGCAGATGGGTATCATGCGGCCCGTTGCACTCGTAGCTCAGCTGGATAGAGTACTGCCCTCCGAAGGCAGGGGTCGTGGGTTCGAATCCCGCCGAGTGCGCCATGAATTTCACGCTGTCAGCGGCCCCCCTGTATCGCTGACAGCGCACCAAAAGCCCCGCCCGGTTCACACCGGCGGGGCTTTTTTGTGCCTGCCGATTTGCGACTGAGTGCACATTGCCACCTCTCCCCCGCAGGCAGGCATTGGTGTTAGCGTGGGCATCTTCCGTTTGCGTAAACGGACACATTTCCCCCACTTGCAAAGGAATGCGCACGACCATGCCATTTACCAAGCTCTCCGCCGCGTCGCTGCTGCTGGCCAGCGTGGCCATGTTCTCGATCCCGGCCCAGGCCAACCTGTCCCAGCAACAGTCCGCCGCCATCATCAAGGCCTACGACGGCAGCGACCCGGCCGACTTCAAGCAATTCCTCGGCAAGCTGGCCGGCAGTGACCTGGCCAAGGCCGACAAGCTCGACGAAACCCTCAAGCAGTACCTGGCCGGCAAGCCGCTGGCAGCCGAACAACAGGACGAGATCAACCGCCTGCTGGGCCTGTACACGCGCATCAAGTACGGCAAGGCCGCTACCGAAACCCTGCGCGAGCTGGTGGAAATCCCGACCTATCGCAAAGAGGGCGTGGAGCAGCACGAGAACCCCGAGTTCCTCAAGATCGCCGACAAGATCAAGGCCCTGGCCGAGGGCTTCGGCCTGACCTTCCGCAACATCGACAACCGTGTCTACGAGATCTCCCTCGGCGAAGGCAAGGAAGTCATCGGCATCCACGCCCACGCCGACGTGGTGCCGGTCACCCCGGCCAACTGGAAGCTGGCCGACGGCACCAAGCTCGACCCGTTCAAGGTCACCCTGGTGGGCGACCGCATGTACGGCCGCGGCACCGAGGACGACAAGAACGGCATCGTCGTCGCGCTCTATGCGCTGAAAGTGGCCAAGGATGAGAAGCTGCCGCTGGCCCGCCAGTTCAAGCTGCTGGTGGACACCACCGAGGAAACCACCGGCGACGCCATCCCCTACTACTTCGAGCGCAACGCCACGCCCGACTACAACCTGGCGCTGGACGGCGGCTACCCGGTGGTGATCGCCGAGAAAGGCTACGGCACGGTCATGGCCACCTTCGCCAAGCGCGCCGGCAGCGGCAAGGGCGCCGAGGTGGTGAACCTGACCGGTGGCCTGGCCACCAACCAGATCCCCGGCAACTCGGTGGCGACCCTGCTCAGCGACAAGCCGGCCGACCTGGCCAAGGCCCTGAACAAGGCCGGTGCTGCTTTCGTCAAACACAACGGTGGCAACTTCAGCATCGACGCCAAGGTCGAGGGCAAGCAGGTGCTGCTGACCGTGACCGGCGTGTCGGCGCATTCCTCCGAGCCCGAGTCGGGGGTCAACCCGGTGGCGCGCATGCTGGTGTTCCTCAATGGCCTGGGCAAAGAGGTGCCGCTCAAGCACAACCACATCACCGACGCCGCCCGCTACGCCGCCGACAACTGGGGACTGGACTACCTGGGCAACAAGCTCGGCGTGGGCTTCAAGGATGCGTTCATGGGCCCGCTGACCACTTCGCTGACCTTCGTCGGCCTGGATGACAAGGCGCTGAAGCTGGCGGTGAACCTGCGCATCCCCAAGGGCAAGGCGCTGGACACGCTCAAGGGCGAGATCTCCGGCAAACTCGACAGCTGGACTGCCAAGAGCAAGACCGCTGTGGCGTTCGACTACAGCCTGGACGAGCCGATGTACCGCAACCCGCAGGGCGAATGGGTCAAGGCCTTGCTTGCGGTGGCCAGCGAGAACCTGGGCATGAAGCACGAGTTCGGCACCTCTGCCGGCGCCACCTCGGTGCATGACCTGCCCAACGGCGTGCAGTTCGGCCTGGCCATGCCGGACGTGAAGTACACCGGGCACAACGACAACGAGTTCAAGACCGTGGAGCAGTTCATGCTCGATTTGCAGATCGTCAGCGAGATGGTGGCGCGGATCGGGCAGATGCCGAAGCTCTGAGCCTCGAAATTGCAACCGGAAGGCGCCAATTGGCGCCTTTTTCGTCGCCACCGGATGGGATACGCATTTTCAGAGCCACTATTTCGCCACCCATGCAATGTTTGGTAACCTCTGCGCCGGCCACCCATACGGGTGACGCGGTATGCGAAAAGGGATGCGCTCATCGAGCGCCACAAAAGGATTTGCGATGGCAATGGTTTATTGTCGCGGCTGTGCCAAACAGCTGCACGAAACGGCACCTACCTGCCCCCAATGCGGCGCTCCACAGCACGCAAATTCCTCCACGAGACTTGTCAGCGGCGAAACGCCGTGGATGGGTATCGTCTCCCTCATGCTCGGCATCATGTGCGTCTTAGCGCTGTTCGACGATTCCGAATGGGACGTTGAAACCATCATGGGGTTTGTCCTGATCGCAAGTACCAGCCTGCTCGTCGGTAGCATCAGCATCAACCAGAAAAGACCCGGTAACGGCATGGCCATCGCCGGCGTTGTCATGGCAGGTATTTCGCTGATATGCGGGATCGGCCAGATTTAAGCTAGCCAATCAATATGTGAGGGAAAACAAATGAGCATGGTGTTCTGCCGTGGCTGCGCAAAACAGATCCATCAATCGGCACTGAGCTGCCCAGGCTGCGGCGCACCGCAGGCCGTCACTGCCGCCAGCGGTACATTTGCAGGTACTGCAGAAGTCAGCAGCGGCAATGCCTTCATCGAAGTCATGAAGAAGTACGCCGTATTCAAAGGCCGTGCACGCCGCAAGGAATACTGGATGTTCGTGCTCATCAACTTCCTGATCGGCATGGCCATCGGCTTCGTCGAAGCCGCTCTCGGCACAACCCCGGTGCTGGGACCGATCTATAACCTGGCGATGCTGATCCCAAACATCTCCGTGGGCGTGCGCCGCCTGCATGACGGTGATCACAGTGGCTGGTGGCTGCTGGTACCGATCGTCAACCTGGTGTTCCTGATCAAGGACGGCACCCCTGGCAACAACCGCTTCGGCCCGAGCCCCAAAGGCCTGGTCTGAGTGCAGACTGTGCGGGAATGACAAGGCGGCCTTCGGGCTAGTGCCGGTCAGATAAGGTTTCATCGCCACTGTTGGGGCTGCTTTGCAGCCCTTCGCGGGTAAACCCGCTCCCACAGGTTCCGCGCCAGCTTGAGGCTTTGCGCAATCCAGTGGGAGCGGGGTTTACCGCGAACGGCCGCCAAGCG
>NZ_JBDJLM010000110.1:0-10675 GCF_039673365.1 Pseudomonas sp. TWI923
TAACAAACACGGCGGGGCTAACCCCGCCCCCCCGCCTCCTCACTTGGGGGGGGGGGGGCGGGGCCGCCCCCCGCGATAGGGCCTTACGCCTTGTTCAGATACATCCGCGTGGTCAGCAGATACACCGGCAAGCCCGACACCACGATCAACAGCGCCGCATAAGGCGCCGCCGCCGCAAACTCGACGTTGGCGGTATGCGCCCACACCTCGGTTGCCAGCGTGGTCATCCCGGTCGGGCTGAGCAGCAAGGTGGCGGTCAGCTCCTTCATGGCATCCAGGAACACCAGCGCAAACGCCGCCGCCATGGCCGGGAAGATGATCGGCAGGGTCACCCGGCAGAACGCCGCGAAGCTGCTTGCGCCCAGCGTGCGCGCCGCCTCTTCCAGCGTCGGTGAAGCCTTGTTCAGCGCCGTGCGCACCGGCGACTGGGCCAGCGGCAGGAACAGCAGGGCATAGGCCAGGATCAGCAGGGCAGTGGTCTGGTACAGCGCCGGCACGTAGTGCAGGGCGAAGAACACCAGGGTCAGCGCGATCACCAGGCCCGGCAGGGCGTGCAGCAGGTACGGCAGGCGTTCGGCCCAGATCGCCAGGCGACCCTTGTAGCGCACTACCAGGAAGCTGATCGGCAATGCCAACAGCACGCAGAAACCTGCGCCGCCCAGCGACACCGACAGCGAGGTGGCCAGTGCCTTGCCGATGGCCGCCACCGGGAAGGCCGCCGACGAGCCGACACTCAGCCAGTAGCCGAGCATGGCCAGTGGAATACCGCTGCCCAATACTGCGAGCGCCAGGCACAGCAGTTGCCCCAGTGGCATCCAGCCACGCAGGTTGACCGGCTGGGCGCGACGCGCCACGCCCTGGCCGATCCGCACATGGCGGGCCTTGCCGCGTACCCGCAGCTCCAGCCAGAGCATCACCAGGCACAGCGCCAGCAACACGGCCGAAAGCATGGCGGCGTTGGCGTTGCTGAATTCCAGTTCGAACTGCTGGTAGATCGCCGTGGTGAAGGTCTGCAGGCCAAGAATCGACAGGGCGCCGAACTCCACCAGCATGTGCAGGGCGATCAGCAAGGCGCCGCCCAGCATCGACGGCCAGAGCAGTGGCAGGGTGATCTTGCGGAACACGCCCCAGCGGCTGCAACCCAAGGTGCGCGCCGATTCTTCCAGCGCGGTGTCGAGGTTGCGCAGGGTGGCGGCCACCGGCAGGAACACCAGCGGGTATTTGGACAGCGCCATCACCAGGATCGCCCCGCCCAACCCTTCGAAGTCCGAACTCAGCGACACCCAGGTAAAGCTGCTGACGAACGACGGCACGGCGAATGGCAGGCACAGCACCACGCCCCACAGGCGCCGGCCCGGCAGGTCGCTGCGTTCCAGCAGCCAGGCCAGGGCCACGCCCACCACCAGGCACAGCGCGGTGACGCCGGCCATCAGCAGCAGGGTGTTGCGCAGCAGGCCCCAGACGAACGGGCGCCAGAGCAGGCGCAGGGCCTCGTGAGCGCCGGCTTCCCAGGCCTTGAGCCCGACATACAGCAGTGGCAGCAGGCTCATCGCCACCAGGAACAGCACCGGCAGCAGCACCCAGACAGACGGGCGCTTGCGCTTGGGGACGAAGCGGGAGACGGCGGGCGAGGGCAGGGCGGCGGTCATCAGAGCAGACCAACCTCACGTTCGAGCTCGATGGCTTCCTCGGCATTGCCCAGGTCGGCCGGCGAGATCTTCGGCGGGCGCAGCTCCTCGAACGGCTTCAGGCCACGGTCCGAGACCATGCCCTTGTGCAGTGGGTACTCGGCGGTGGTCTGGGTGATAACACGCTGGCCTTCTTCGCTGGCCATCCAGTTGAGCAGGGCCTGGGCTTCTTTCGGGTGCTTGCTGGCTTTCACCGCAGCAGCGCCGGAGATGGTCACCAGGTTGCCGGCATCGCCATCGGCCAGGTAGTACAGCTTGGAATCGAGCTTGCCGCGCTCGCGCTCCAAGGCGTACCAGTAGTAGTTGTTCACCAGCACGGCGGCGACTTCGCCTTTTTCCACGGCCTTCAGGGCCACCATGTTGTTGGTGTAGGTCTTGCCGAACGCTTTCAAGCCGGTCAGCCATTCCTCGGTGGCTTCGCGCCCGTGCATCTTGAGGATGGCCACAGCTTGTTCCTGGAATGCGCCGCTGGTGGGCACGTAACCGACCCGGCCTTCCCACTCGGGGTTGGCGAAGTCCATCACTGTGGTGGGCAGGTCTTTCTCGTCGACCTTTTTCGGGTTGTACACCACCACGCGGGTGCGGGCAGTGACCCCCATCCAGGTGCCATTGGCGCCTACGTATTCCTTGGGCAGCATATCCAGGGTGGCGTCGTCGATCTTCGCCAGCAGGCCCAGTTCGCCCAGGTTGTTCAGCGGTGGCGACTCTTCGGTATAGATGATGTCGGCGGGCGAGCGGTCGCCTTCCTCGATGATCTGGCTGGCCAGCTGGTTGCTGCTGCCTTTGCGGATATTGATGTGGATGCCGGTCTTGGCCTCGTAGGCCTTGGCAATGGCTTCGCCGATTTCCTTGTGCTGACCGTTGTACATGGTCAGGCTGGCCGGGGCGTCTGCCAGGGCGGCCGGAGCGCCGATCACCAGGCTCAGCACTGCAGCGGCCAGGGTGCGCATCAGCGGTTGCGGGCGGATCGTCATGCGGGTACTTCCTCGCTTACGGCTACATATTTGGAAACAATGGTAAACGAAATCGTTTCTCAAATGGGCGTATGACGGGAAATTCATGGGGGTTCGCCGTGATCCCTGCTGTGTCTGTGAGATCGAGCGCGCTAGAGAACTTTCGGCGGGAGAGGGGGCAAGCAAAAATCGCAGGCAAGAAAAAACCCACTAGCAAGCTAGTGGGTTTTTATATGGTGCCCAGGAGAAGACTCGAACTTCCACGACCGTTAAGTCACTGATACCTGAAACCAGCGCGTCTACCAATTCCGCCACCTGGGCAAAGCTTTGAATCATCTGGTGAGGCGACTATCGTTCGCTTTCACACAGTAGTAATAGATCCTTGGTCATCTATTACTTGAAAATCTTGGTGCCCAGGAGAAGACTCGAACTTCCACGACCGTTAAGTCACTGATACCTGAAACCAGCGCGTCTACCAATTCCGCCACCTGGGCACACATTCGAGATTACAAGATGCTTTACAGCGCCGTTCATCTCTACTACAACTTCGGGGTTGTCCGTCGTTGTGGTGCGCACTATACGGACGGTCCTGGAGGCTGTAAAGCCCCCGAGCGAAAAAAATTTCAAAAAATTCAACTTGTTGATTCCGCAGGCCTATTACTGGCCAGCGGACGCTGTGCTGGGGCTGTCCAAGGCTGACATTTCCGGTTTCAATACGCCTATGCCAGAATTCATATCTATATACCCCAAGGTGAACCCCTTCTGATGGCCGATTGGCAATCCCTCGATCCCGAGGCCGCTCGCGAAGCGGAAAAATACGACAATCCTATTCCCAGCCGTGAGCTGATCCTGCAGCGCCTCGCCGACCGTGGCGAACCGGCTGCCCGCGAAGAACTGGCGGCAGAGTTCGGTCTGTATGAAGAAGACCAGATCGAAGCCCTGCGTCGCCGCCTGCGCGCCATGGAGCGTGATGGCCAGCTTATCTATACCCGGCGCGGCACCTATGCCCCGGTAGACAAGCTCGACCTGATCTGCGGCCGTGTCTCCGGCCACCGCGACGGCTTCGGCTTCCTGATCCCCGACGACGGCAGCGAGGATCTGTTCCTCAGCCCCTCGCAGATGCGCCTGGTATTCGACGGTGACCGCGGCCTTGCCCGGGTCTCCGGTGTCGACCGCCGTGGCCGCCGCGAGGGCGTGCTGGTTGAAGTCATCTCCCGTGCCCACGAGAGCGTGGTCGGCCGCTACTTCGAAGAAGGTGGCATCGGCTATGTGACCCCGGACAACCCGAAGATCCAGCAGGAAGTGCTGGTCACCGCCGGGCGCAATGGTGGTGCGAAGATCGGCCAGTTCGTTTCGATCAAGATCACCCACTGGCCCACCCCGCGCTTCCAGCCGCAAGGTGACGTTGTCGAAGTTATCGGCAACTACATGGCCCCGGGCATGGAGATCGATATCGCCCTGCGCAGCTATGACATTCCCCATGTCTGGCCGCAGGACGTGATCAAGGAAGCGCGCAAGTTCCGCTCCGAAGTCGAAGAAAAAGACAAAGAGAAGCGCATCGACCTGCGTCACCTGCCGTTCGTCACCATCGACGGTGAAGACGCCCGTGACTTCGACGATGCCGTCTACTGCGAGCCGCTGGGCAAGCTGCGCCTGTTCTCTGGCGGCTGGCGCCTCTATGTGGCGATCGCCGACGTTTCCAGCTACGTGCGCCTGGGTTCTGCCCTGGATACCGAAGCACAGCAGCGCGGCAACTCGGTGTACTTCCCGGAGCGCGTCATCCCGATGCTGCCCGAGGAGCTGTCCAACGGCCTGTGCTCGTTGAACCCGCACGTCGATCGCCTGGCCATGGTCTGTGAAATGACCATCAACAAGGCCGGCCAGATGGTCGACTACCAGTTCTACGAGGGGGTCATCCACTCCCATGCGCGCCTGACCTACAACAAGGTCAGCAGCATGCTCGAGCATTCCCGTACCCGCGAAGGCAAGGCCCTGCGCGAGGAGTACAGTGCGGTCCTGCCAGACCTCAAGAGCCTGTACGCGCTGTACAAGGTGCTGCTGGCGGCCCGTCACACCCGTGGCGCGATCGATTTCGAGACCCAGGAAACCCGGATCATCTTCGGCGAAGACCGCAAGATCGACGAAATTCGTCCGACCGTGCGCAACGACGCCCACAAGTTGATCGAGGAATGCATGCTGGCGGCCAACGTCGCCACCGCCGCGTTCCTGCAGAAACACAACGTGCCGTCGCTGTACCGCGTGCACGACGGCCCGCCGCCGGAGCGCCTGGAAAAACTGCGCGCCTTCCTCGGCGAACTGGGCCTGAGCCTGCACAAGGGCAAGGATCCGTCGCCGAAGGACTACCAGGCCCTGCTGGCGAGCATTGCCGGGCGCCCGGACTTCCACCTGATCCAGACCGTCATGCTGCGCTCCCTGAGCCAGGCGGTGTACAGCGTCGAGAACAATGGCCACTTCGGCCTGAACTACGAAGCCTACACCCACTTCACCTCGCCGATCCGTCGTTACCCGGACCTGCTGGTGCACCGGGCGATCCGCAGCGTGATCCGCTCCAAGGTCGATACCCCGCACGTCAAGCGTGCCGGTGCCATGAGCATCCCCAAGGCGCGTATCTACCCGTACGACGAGAACGCCCTCGAGCAGATGGGCGAGCAGTGCTCGATGACCGAGCGCCGCGCCGACGAGGCCACCCGTGACGTGGTCAACTGGCTCAAGTGCGAGTACATGCGTGACCGTGTCGGGGAAATTTTCCCGGGCGTGATCACGGCTGTGACCGGCTTTGGCCTGTTCATCGAGCTGACCGACATCTATGTCGAAGGCCTGGTGCATGTCAGTGCCTTGCCGGGTGACTACTACCACTTCGATCCGGTTCATCATCGCCTGTCGGGCGAGCGTACCGGGCGCAGCTTCCGCCTTGGCGACACGGTCGAGGTCAAGGTCATGCGTGTCGACCTCGAGCAGCGCAAGATCGACTTCGAGATGTCCGAGCAGACCGTCACCGCGCCGGTTGGCCGCAAGACGCGCGCCGGTGCTGCCGAGCCGGTCGCCCAGCAGGCGCCTGCCGGCGAAGCGAAAATCTCGCCCAAGCCGCGCAGTCGCAAGGGCGAAACCGCCGAAGCCTACTTCCCGAAAGACGCCGTCCAGCGTAACGCCGAAGTGCGCAAGAGCCGCGAGATGAAGAAAGCGCTGATGAGCGATGCGCGCACCGGGCATACAGCCAGCAAGTCGGAAAAAGGCAGCAAGTCGGCTTCCGGTAAACCGACCAAGCATCGCAAGGGCCCGTCGAAGTCCGGCGCGCCACGTAAAGGCAAGAACAAGTCATGAGTCAGCTGGAAAAGATCTACGGCGTGCATGCCGTCCAGGCACTGCTGCAGCACCATCCCAAGCGGGTCAAGCAGATCTGGCTGTCGGAAGGCCGTAGCGAACCGCGTCTGCAGACCTTGCTGGCCCTGGCTGCGGAAAACCGCGTCCAGGTCGGCCAGGCCGAGCGCCGCGAGCTCGATGCCTGGGTCGAGGGCGTGCACCAGGGCGTAGTGGCTGAGGTGAGCCCGAGCCAGGTGTGGGGTGAATTGATGCTCGAGGAGTTGCTCGAACGCACTGAAACCCCGCCGCTGATTCTGGTCCTCGACGGCGTCACCGACCCGCACAACCTCGGCGCCTGCCTGCGCACCGCCGATGCCGCGGGCGCTACTGCGGTGGTGATCCCCAAGGACAAGTCGGCCAGTCTGACTGCCGTGGTGCGCAAGGTGGCCTGTGGCGCCGCCGAAGTGATCCCGCTGGTGGCCGTGACCAACCTGGCCCGCACCCTGGAAAAGCTCCAGCAGCGCGGGCTGTGGGTGGTCGGTACCGCCGGCGAGGCCGAGCAGGAGATCTACCAGCAGGACCTGACCGGCCCGCTGGTGATGATCATGGGTGCCGAAGGCAAGGGCATGCGTCGCCTGACCCGCGAGCACTGTGATTTCCTGGTCAAGCTGCCGATGGCCGGTAGCGTCAGCAGCCTGAACGTCTCGGTCGCGACCGGGGTGTGCCTGTTCGAGGCCGTACGTCAGCGCCAGGCCAAGCGCTGATTCGTTACCTGCGGGGCGGGCTTGTGGGAGCGGGCTTGCCCCGCGATGGCGGTGGTGGGTTTGCCATCGTATCGCGGGGCAAGCCCGCTCCCACGAACCCCGCCTCACGAGTCTGCTCCCGCAGGAACCTGCCCGTCGGGCGAATATGTTTCCGGCTGTTCAAATATTCGCCAATCACCTTGCTTGTCCCCCCGGCCTTCTCTACAATTGCGCCCCTTGCCAGCTGGCCGGTGCGCATGCGCCTACACGCCGGGGCAAGACTTACAGTGTCATTCACTCCTTGTCTGACCAGATTCGCTGGCAGACTACTAACCCGTAAGGAGCATTCATGCGTCATTACGAAATCATCTTCCTGGTCCACCCGGATCAGAGCGAGCAAGTCGGCGGCATGGTTGAGCGTTACACCAAGCTGATCGAAGAAGATGGTGGCAAGATCCACCGCCTGGAAGACTGGGGCCGTCGTCAACTGGCCTACGCAATCAACAATGTTCACAAAGCTCACTACGTGATGCTGAACGTTGAGTGCACCGGCAAGGCCCTGGCCGAGCTGGAAGACAACTTCCGCTACAACGATGCCGTGATCCGTAACCTGGTCATCCGTCGTGACGAAGCCGTTACCGGCCCGTCCGAGATGCTCAAGGCAGAAGAGAACCGCAGCGAGCGCCGTGAGCGTCGCGAACGTCCTGACAGTGCTGATGGCGTCGATGGCGACGACAGCAATGACAGCGACAACAGCGATAACGCTGACGAGTAATCCACGGACCTTTTGAGGAGCCAATCACATGGCACGTTTCTTCCGTCGTCGTAAATTCTGCCGCTTCACTGCTGAAGACGTGAAAGAGATCGACTTCAAAGATCTCAACACCCTGAAAGCTTACGTATCCGAAACCGGCAAGATCGTTCCAAGCCGCATCACCGGTACCAAAGCTCGTTATCAGCGTCAGCTGGCTACCGCTATCAAGCGCGCCCGCTTCCTGGCCCTGCTGCCCTACACCGACAGCCACGGCCGCTGAGACCGGGTCGTCGACTTAAGTAGCAAGGGATAAGCATGCGAGCGTTGGCAAGTTTCATCATGCGCGGTCGTGTGCAGGCCACCTTCGTGGTGGTCATCAGTGCGGTACTGCCGCTGCTGTTCTGGTTGAGTGCCGCCGCCGGGAGCCTGGTGTTCCTGCGGCGTGGTTTCAAGGATGCTTCATCGGTCATCGCCTGGGGCCTGTTGCCGGCGGTGATCATGTGGTACTTCGGCGAACCCAGCACCTTGCTGGTGTTTTTGGGAACGCTGGGCCTGGCTGCGCTGTTGCGTGCCGGGCACTCCTGGAGCCGGGTGCTGCTGTCCAGTGTCGTATTAGGCTTGCTGTACAGCCTGATCCTGGATGCGGTGCTGCGCGAGACCTTCGAAGTGTTGGCCAAGGCGCTTGAAAAAGCCCTGCCGCAGTTCGAAGGCAAACCCGTACTACCTGGTGAGCTGATCGGCCCTTTGCTGGTCGCTTCCAGTGCGGTAATGCTGCAGCTGTTCAGCCTGCTGGCTTTGATGCTGGCGCGCTACTGGCAGGCAGCGTTGTACAACCCCGGTGGTTTCGGTCGCGAGTTTCGCGAGCTGAGGCTACCGCTGGTGCCCATGCTGGCACTGGTGTCGCTGATGGCGCTGGGTCCGTTTATCGGGTCTCAGTTCATCGTGCTGGCATCGGCCTCCAGCCTGGTACTGCTTCTGGCTGGCATCGCCCTGATTCATGGGTTGGTGGCGCAGGGGCGACTGGCCGGGTTCTGGCTGGTTGGGATGTACGTGACGTTGCCGCTGCTCATGCAGCTGATGTATCCGTTGCTCGTGGTTTTGGCCATTGTCGACAGCCTGATTGATTTTCGCGGTCGCAAGTCCCCTTCGCAGGGTGACGATTCCGCGAACGGTGAAGGTTAAAAGTTAAGAGGTTTTACCAAATGGAACTGATCCTGCTGGAAAAAGTCGCCAACCTGGGCAACCTGGGCGACAAAGTAAACGTTAAGGCTGGTTACGGCCGTAACTTCCTGCTGCCGTTCGGCAAGGCCACCGTTGCCAACGCCGCCAACCTGGCCGCGTTCGAAGAGCGCCGCGCTGAGCTGGAAAAAGCCGCAGCAGACAAGAAAGCATCGGCTGAAAGCCGTGCTGCCCAACTGGCCGAGCTGGAAGTGACCATCACTGCCACCGCTGGCGACGAAGGCAAGCTGTTCGGTTCGATCGGCACCCACGACATCGCTGACGCCCTGACCGCCTCCGGCGTTGAAGTGGCCAAGGCTGAAGTTCGTCTGCCGAACGGCACCATCCGTCAGGTTGGCGAATACGACGTAGCCGTGCACCTGCACAGCGACGTTGAAGCCACCGTACGTGTGGTCGTCGTAGCTGCCTAAGCTGCGCAATCGGCTGGTCCCTCGAGGGCCAGGCGGTTAACATCGGGCACGGTCCTGTTTCTTACAGGCCGTGCCCTTTGTTTTTATCATCCCCCAGAATTCTTTCGTGGCCATGAACGAGATTACCCATCCGGAACAGCTCGACCTGCAAACCGCTGCCCTGAAGGTGCCGCCGCATTCCATCGAGGCCGAACAGGCCGTGCTCGGTGGCCTGATGCTGGACAACAACGCCTGGGAGAAGGTGCTGGATCAGGTGTCGGATGGCGATTTCTATCGGCATGACCACCGCCTGATCTTCCGCGCCATCCACAAGCTGGTCGACGCGAACCACCCGTTCGACGTGGTGACGCTGCACGAGCAGCTGGACAAGGAAGGGGTCTCCACCCAGGTCGGCGGCCTGGCCTATCTGGCTGAACTGGCCAAGAACACGCCGTCGGTGGCCAACATCAAGGCCTACGCCGCGATCATTCGCGAGCGGGCCACGCTGCGCCAGCTGATCAGCATCAGCACCGACATCGCCGACAACGCCTTCAACCCCCAGGGGCGCAACGCCGAGGAGATCCTCGACGACGCCGAGCGGCAGATCTTCCAGATCGCCGAGGCGCGGCCGAAGACCGGTGGCCCGGTGGGCGTCAACGAGCTGTTGACCAAGGCCATCGATCGCATCGACACGCTGTTCAACTCCGACAGCGACATCACCGGTGTCTCTACCGGTTACACCGACCTCGACGAGAAGACCAGCGGCCTGCAGCCCGCCGACCTGATCATCGTTGCTGGCCGTCCGTCGATGGGCAAGACCACCTTCGCCATGAACCTGGTGGAGAACGCTGTACTGCGCAGCGACAAGGTGGTGCTGGTGTTCTCCCTCGAGATGCCAGGTGAATCGCTGATCATGCGTATGCTCTCGTCCCTCGGCCGTATCGACCAGACCAAAGTGCGTTCCGGTCAGTTGGACGATGACGACTGGCCGCGCCTCACTTCCGCGGTCAACCTGCTCAACGACCGCAAGCTGTTCATCGACGACACCGCCGGCATCAGCCCCTCGGAAATGCGTGCCCGTACCCGCCGCCTGGCCCGTGAGCACGGCGAGATCGCCATGATCATGGTCGACTACCTGCAGCTGATGCAGATTCCGGGCTCTGCCGGCGACAACCGCACCAACGAGATCTCCGAGATCTCCCGCTCGTTGAAAGCCCTGGCCAAGGAATTCAACTGCCCGGTCATCGCCCTGTCGCAGCTCAACCGCTCCCTGGAGCAGCGCCCCAACAAGCGCCCGGTCAACTCCGACCTTCGTGAATCCGGTGCAATCGAGCAGGACGCCGACGTGATCATGTTCGTCTACCGGGACGAGGTGTATCACCCCGAGACCGAGCACAAGGGCGTGGCAGAGATCATCATCGGCAAGCAGCGTAACGGCCCCATCGGCTTCATCCGCCTGGCGTTCATCGGCAAGTACACCCGCTTCGAGAACCTCGCGCCGGGTATGTACAACTTCGACGACGACGAGTAACGCCCAAGTATTGGCCCCTGTGGGAGCGGGTTCACCCGCGAATGCGATAGTGAAATC
>NZ_JBDJLM010000111.1:0-10634 GCF_039673365.1 Pseudomonas sp. TWI923
CCGTCTTTGATGCGCCGGCCTGCCAGTTCGGTGTCGCGGGCTTCGCGGGTCAACCCGCTCCCACAGGTTCGGCGCATGACCTGTGGGAGCGGGTTTACCCGCGAAGCAGGCAACTCGACCCTTCAGGTCCGCACTGCGAAGCGCCACAAGAGCGCAAACCGTGTCCCCAACTCCTGCCAGAACAACAAACAAAGGAGCCACCCCATGAAGCCCGCCGCTTCGCCCCAACCGCGCCGTGCCGCCGCCGCCGCGTTCATCGGCACCATGATCGAGTGGTACGACTTCTACATCTATGCCACCGCCGCCGCCCTGGTGTTCGGCGCCTTGTTCTTCCCCTCCGACAACAGCCTGTTCAGCACCATGGCCGCCTTCGGCACCTTCGCCGTGGGCTTTTTTGCCCGGCCTTTGGGCGGCATCGTCTTCGGCCATGTGGGCGACCGCATCGGCCGCAAGAAATCCCTGGTGATCACCCTGGTGATGATGGGCGTGGTCACCGTGTGCATCGGCCTGCTGCCGACCTACGCGCAGATTGGCGCCACCGCGCCGGTGCTGCTGATTGTGCTGCGGGTGGTCCAGGGCATCGCTGTGGGCGGCGAGTGGGGCGGGGCGGTGCTGATGGCCGGCGAGCATGCGCCCAAGGGCCGGCGCAATTTCTTCGCCTCGTTCGCCCAGCTGGGCAGCCCGGCCGGCCTGATCCTCTCGCTGCTGGCCTTCGGCGTGGTCACCCGCCTGCCGGAAGAGGACCTGATGAGCTGGGGCTGGCGCGTGCCGTTCCTGGCCAGCGCGGCCCTGTTGCTGGTGGGGCTGGCGATTCGCCTGGGGGTCAACGAGTCGCCCGAGTTCCTCGCCAGTCGCGAGCAGGCGCACAAGGCGCAGCGCAAGGAGCAGGCGCCAGTGCTGGAGGTGCTGCGCACTGCCTGGCGCCCGCTGCTGCTGTGCATTGGCGCCAATACCCTGGGGATTGCCGGGGTCTATTTCACCAACACCTTCATGATCAGCTACACCACCCAGCAACTGCACCTTGAGCGCTCGCTGATTCTGGAATGCCTGTTCTTCGTGGCGGTTATCCAGTTCTGCGTGCAGCCGCTGGCCGCCTGGTTGTCGGAGAAGCTCGGCGCCACGCGCTTCCTGGCCCTGGTGGCGCTGCTGGCGATGGCCTCGCCGTACCCGATGTTCGTGCTGGTCGGCAGCGGCCAGGCCTCGCTGATCGTGCTCGGCATCGCCCTGGCGGCGGCGTGCATGGCCTCGTTCTACGCGGTGATCGCCGGCTACGTCAGTGGCATGTTCGAAACCCGCGTGCGTTACACCGCGATCTCCCTGGCCTATCAGGTGTGCGGCGCCATCGCCGGAGGCCTGACCCCGCTGATCGGCGCCTGGCTGGCCCATAGCTTCACTGGCCAGTGGTGGCCAATGGCGCTGTTCTACAGCCTGATCGCCTGTATTTCCCTGGTCTGCGTGCTGGCCCTGGCGCGCCAGTACAGCCGCAGCCAGCAGCTCGAACTGGCCTGATTCCCTGATTTGTCTGGAGTACCTGCAATGTTGAAAAGCAACGGCGAACGCCTGTGGGCGAGCCTGATGGCCATGGCCGAAGTCGGCGCCACCGCCCGTGGCGGCAGTTGCCGCCTGGCCTTGAGCGACGAGGACAAGGCCGGTCGCGAACTGTTCGGCCACTGGTGCCGCGAGGCCGGGCTGAGCCTGAGCGTGGACGCCATCGGCAACCTGTTCGCCCGCCGCGAGGGCGTCGAAACGGATGCTGCGCCGGTGATGATGGGCAGCCACCTCGACACCCAGCCCGAGGGCGGGCGTTTCGACGGTGTGTATGGCGTGCTGGCCGGGCTGGAAGTGGTGCGCCGCCTGAACGACCTCGGCATCCGCACCCGCAAGCCGCTGGAGATCGCGGTGTGGACCAACGAGGAGGGCGCCCGTTTCACCCCGGCCATGTTCGGCTCGGCGGTGTTCACCGGCAGCCTCGACCTGCAGCAGGCTCTGGCGATCCGCGATGCCGACGGCGTCAGCGTGGCCGATGAACTGCGCCGTACCGGCTATGCCGGCCAGCGCCCGTTGGGGGGCGCGGTGGATGCCTACTTCGAGGCGCACATCGAGCAGGGCCCGATCCTCGAGGACAACGCCAAGGCGATCGGCGTGGTCAGCGGCGGCCAGGCCATTCGCTGGCTCGACGTGACCGTGGAAGGCATGGCCGCCCATGCCGGCACTACGCCGATGGCGCTGCGCAAGGACGCCCTGTACGGCGTGGCGCGGATGATCCAGGCCGTCGAGCAACTGGCCAGCGACTTTGCCCCCGAGGGCTTGACCACCGTGGGCGAGCTGGACATCGCCAAATCCTCACGCAATACCATCCCCGGCCGGGTGCGTTTCACTCTCGACCTGCGTCATCACCGCGACGAGGCCATCGAGGCCATGGAGCGCGATATCGGCTTGCAATTGCAGGCCATTGCCTGTCAGCGCGGCCTCAAGGTCACGGTCGAACGCCATTGGGTCAGCCCGGCCACGCCGTTCGACGCCGACTGCGTGGCGGCGGTGCAGCAAGCCGTGGACGGGCTGGGCTACAGCCAGCAAGCCATCGTCAGCGGTGCCGGCCACGACGCCATCCTGCTGGCGCGCTACTGCCCGACGGCAATGGTGTTCATCCCTTGCGTCGGCGGCCTGAGCCACAACGAGGCCGAGGACGTGCTGCCCGAGGACGCCCGCCAGGGTGTCGACGTACTGCTCAATGCCGTGCTGGCCCGTGCCGGCCAGGTTGCCGAAGGAGACGCCTGATGCGCTGCTATTTCCACCCCGAACAGCTGCTGCACCACCCGCGCAGTTACTACTCCCGCGGTGCCATGCGCACCCCGCAGGAAGTCCCCGAGCGCGCCCAGCGCCTGCTGCAGGCCGCCAAGGGCCTGGGCTTTGACATCCGCCAGCCTGACGACGCAGGCCTTGCGCCGCTGAAGGCCGTGCACGGCGAGGCGTACCTGCGCTTTCTCGAAGAAGCCCATGCACGCTGGAAGGAAGTGCCTGAGGACTGGGGCGACGAAGTCATGTCCAACATCTTCGTCCGCGAACCCAACGCGCTGCGCGGCATCCTTGCCCAGGCCGGGCGCTACCTGGCCGATGGCAGCTGCCCGGTGGGCGAGCACACCTGGCGCTCGGCCTATTGGTCGGCGCAGAGTGCCGTTGCCGGGGCCAGGGCGATACTCGACGGCGAGCCCGCGGCCTACGCGCTGTGCCGCCCGCCGGGGCACCATGCCCGCTTCGATGCCGCGGGCGGTTTTTGCTACCTCAACAACGCCGCGGTCGCCGCCCAGGCCCTGCGCAGCCGTTACAGCCGGGTAGCGATCCTCGACACCGACATGCACCACGGCCAGGGCATCCAGGAGATCTTCTACGACCGCAGTGATGTGCTGTATGTCTCGGTGCATGGCGACCCGACCAATTTCTACCCGGGCGTTGCGGGTTTTGCGGACGAGCGCGGCAGCGGCGCGGGGGAGGGCTACAACCTCAACCTGCCCATGGCGCATGGCGCCAGTGAGGATGATTTCATGGCCCGGCTGGAGGTGGCGCTGGATGCGGTGAAGGACTTTGGTGCCGAAGTGCTGGTGTTGTCGCTGGGGTTCGATATCTATGAGTTGGACCCGCAGAGCAAGGTGGCAGTGAGCACTGAAGGCTTTGCGCGGTTGGGTGAGCAGATTCGTGGGTTGCGCTTGCCTTGCTTGATCGTGCAGGAGGGGGGGTATCACTTGGAGAGCCTGGAGGCGAATGCGCGGGCGTTTTTTGCGGTGAAGGAAGACTGGCGCTAGTGGCAACTGATTGACCCCATGGCCTGTCTTGGAATCGCATGTGGGCCACCAGGTGCCAGGCGACAGATTTGTAGCGCTCTTGAGATCGAGCGCCGCCCGCGCGGCGCATCGCTGGCAAGCCAGCTCCCACAGTCTGTTTCGGGCCAGTTATGCCTGTGAAGGTACCGCTGCCCGCCTTGGTGCATGTCTTAAGTCATGTGAGGCGCCAGTGGTGCCCACCTCAATACCGCGTCGTACAAACAAGGCGGACAGTGATGAAGTCACAGGAGTGACTGGCCCGAAACAGATGTGGGAGCTGGCTTGCCAGCGATGCGCCGCGCGGGCGGCGCTCGATCTCAAGGGCGCTGCAAATCTGTCGCCTGGCACCTTGCCGCCCACATGCAATCTGCAGCCAGGCCCTTGCCAGCCCCAGCCTATCAATCAGATTTCACACCTTCCCTGTAGTCCATTTCCCAAAGATAATGCCCGCGCATTTTTTCCGTTGCGGTGGCAATTTCCGCCTACTAGTCTCGCCGGGTCGCTGCACATCAGCGACATGGCTTTGACAGGCCGCGATGAACTGAATGCGTATGGTGTCGCCCTCAATGGCGGCTGTACGTAGGGCACGCTCGCGTGCGCCGGTCTTAACAGTTCCTCCGGTCTGTCAACCTACGTACAGCGGCCACCCACCTGTTTGACAGCAGAGTGGATGGTTGCCCACTTGAGGAACTGTTAATGCTCAAGATCGTCCCCGACCCACCCCATCCCCACACCTTCCTCGAAGACACCCTGGTCCAGATCAGCGAACACCTGCACTGCGCCCTGGCCGTCGCCCATCAATCCGTCCTGCTCTGCACCAAGTCCCCCGGCTCGATGCTGATGCTGGCCGCCGTGCACGAGATGGAAACGCTGCGCTCGCTGCTGGAATCGGCACTGGCGCAGGTGCAACGGGCGGCGATGCCGCAGCCCTTGCATTGAGGCCGAGCCCGTTCGCCAGCGAACGGGCCGCCACACCCAACGCAATGACTTCGAGGATTACGGTATGACCACGGACAACCCAACACCTCCCACCACTGCCGGCAAAACCCGCTTCTGCCAGGGGCAAGACAGCCCCCAGCCGCTGTTTCGCATCGAACCGGGCATACCCTGCGATCACGCCCGCGAACAGGCCTCTGAACTGCTGGACTGCGTGCGCCACCTGACCCTGCTCGGGGTCATGGAGGAAGACCCGCGCATGGTCTGGGCGGCGTATTACCTGAGCGCCATGGCCAAGGCGTTGCTCGATGACGCCGAGCTGGGCTTGGCGCATTGAGTCGGTAATAGGGACCGCTGAGCGACCCATCGCCGGCAAGCCGGCTCCCACCCCGACCCCACCAAAATCATGCCTTGGGGTGCTTTTGTGGGCGCGGGCTTGCCGGCGATGGGCTGCGCAGCAGCCCTGCACAAGCCAGTTACTCCCACATTTGTTGCAACGTGCCGAACCTGTGAGGCCATGGTTGCCAGCCTTGGCGCATGGCTTGCGTCAGGTGGGGCGGCAGAAGCGCTGCCGGCGATGAAAGCGAGGCGGGTTTAAACCCCGCCTCGGCGCACATGCTTCACCAACACCTTCTCCAGCAACTCCCACATCGCCGGGTCGGTGCTGAACGCCACATTGAAGCGCATCCACCCAGTGGCCTTGGCATCGACCATGAACAGCTGCCCAGGCCCGAGCATGATGCCTTTCTCCAGCGCATCGTCCAGCAGCGCCGCGCTGTCCGGGATCGCCGGATGGCGGGTCCAGATGTACATCCCTTCGTCCGACTCGATGAACAGCTCGAACCCCAGCCGATGCAGATGCCGGCCCACCTCCTGATGGGCCTCGGCCAGGCGCTGGCGCAGGCGCTTGAGGTGCTTGCGCCAGCGGCCGTCGATGATCGCGGCGTACACCACGCGCTCCATCACCTGCGAGGTGGTCAGCCCCGAACGCATCTTCAAATGCAGCAACTGCTGCATCAGTTCGGGGTTGGCCAGCAGGTAGCCGACGCGCACGTTGGGCGAGATGCTCTTCGAATAACTACCGACGTACACCACCTGCTGCAGGTGGTCGAGGCTGGCCAGGCAGGGCAGCGGGTCGGTGATCATGTCGGCGTACAGGTTGTTTTCCACCAGGCGGAAGCCGTGGCGGCTGGCCAGTTGCAGCAGGCGGTGCAACTGGGCCAGCGGGGTGCGCGAGCAGGTCGGGCTGTGCAGGTGCGGCTGGGTGAAGAAGGCGGTGGGCTGGTGGTGCGCCAACAGTCGCTCAAGGTGGTCGAGGTCGTAGCCGGCCGGGGTGCGGGGCACGCCCACCAGCGTTGCGCCCTGAGTGCGCAGGATGCTCATCAGGTTGGGGTAGCCGGGGTCGTCCACCAGCACTACGTCGCCGGGGCGCACCAGGGTGCGCACGGCAAGGTCCAGGGCCTGGCTGGCGCCGTGGGTGAGCATCAGTTGCGCCGGGTTGGCGACGATCGACAGTTCCTGCTGCAGGTTCTGCGCGGTCAGGGCGCGCAGCTCCGGCAGGCCCATCGGGTCGCCGTAACCGGACAGTTCCAGCGGGCTGCCGGCCACCTGGCGCATGCCGCGGCGCAGGCCTTCCTCGTACATCCAGTCATTGGGCAGCCAGCCGCAGCCGGGCTTGAAGGGCAGTTGGCGGGTCTCGAAGATCTGCTGCAGGTACCACTCGGAATTGAACGTCGGGCGGGTGCTGTCCGTTTCGATGTTGGCTTTATCCACCAGCTCGTTCGCCGCACGATTGACGAAGAAGCCCGCATTGCCCTTGCTCACCAACAGGCCCTGGGCCACCAGGCGGTCGTAGGCCTCGACCACGGTGAAGGTACTCACCGAGTAGGTGGCGGCAAAGGCACGGATGGACGGCACCTTCGCCCCTGGCTTGAGCGCCTGGCTGTCGATCAGCGCGCGCAGCCCGTCGATGATCTGATTGACCAGCGGGGTGGAGGAGTCCGGGTGTAGCTGGAGCATTCGGGGTGCCTTCGGGGGTGCGTAACGCCAAGCGCCGGCCGGGAATTCGGGGTGTATTGCATCGGCGGCCTGTACAGTGCAGTACAGATTTCGCACCGCTGTGCATGGCTCAAAGTGTTCGACATTTTTACATTACGTGTCAGAAATCGCCAACACAGCACGAACCAGCGTCATGAATAATCATAAATTCGCTGCTTTACCGTCGGGGTTCGCCTCGCACCTTCTTTCTGCCCGGCCGGCCGCCTTTGGTTCGGACCCAGCATGGTTCAGTTCGTTCAGAGGGCAACCTCTGGCCGCGTAAGCAGGCCGCCACGGATGGCCTGCGTGTGCTCGCGCACACCTCCCTGCCCGCATTTGCACTGATGTACAGGTGAGACCGATAACCATCGGGGTTTCACAGTTTTTCCTTGGATAAAAAGAAGCACGGGGTAAATAACTGATGGACGCAACATCCACATCCACCACCGCGAACGACGGGCACGAGAGCAAGCTCAGTGCCTCGCTCAAGTCGCGCCACCTGACGATGATGTCCATCGCCGGGGTGATCGGCGGCGCACTGTTCGTCGGTTCCGGCAGTGTCATCCACAGCGCCGGCCCGGCAGCCGTCCTGGCCTACCTGGCTGGCGGCATCCTGGTGGTGCTGATCATGCGCATGCTCGGCGAGATGGCGACTTCCTCGCCTGACACCGGCTCGTTCTCCACCTATGCCGACCGCGCCATCGGCCGCTGGGCCGGCTTCACCATCGGCTGGCTGTACTGGTGGTACTGGGTGATCCTGATGGCCTGGGAAGCCTACGTGGCGGGCAAGATCCTGCACGGCTTCTTCCCCGACGTGAGCGTCAACGTGTTCGTGCTGGCCACGACCTTGCTGCTGATCACCGTCAACTTCTTCAACGTCAAGCACTACGGCGAGTTCGAGTTCTGGTTCGCGCTGATCAAGGTGGTGGCGATCGTCTGCTTCCTGGTGGTGTGCACCGCGGCGGTGATGAACGTCTGGCAGTTCGGTGAAGTGCGTGGCATCAGCCACCTGACCGCCGAAGGCTTCATGCCCAACGGCATCACCACGGTGATCGGTGCGTTGCTGGGGGTGATGTTTGCCTTCCTGGGCGCCGAGATCGTCACCATCGCCGCCTCCGAAGCGAAGGACCCGGCCACCCAGATCGTCAAGGCCACCAACTCCGTGGTGTGGCGCGTGTGCCTGTTCTACGTCGGCTCGATCTTCCTGATCGTCTGCCTGGTGCCGTGGAACGATCCGCAGCTTGGCGTCTCCGGCTATGGCGCTTACCGCCGTACCCTGGAGCTGCTGGGTGTGCCGTACGCTGAACTGCTGATGAACTTCGTGGTGCTGACCTCGGTGAGCAGCTGCCTGATCTCCGGCCACTACACCGCTTCGCGCATGTTGTTCTCCCTGGCCCAGCGTGGCGACGCGCCGCGTCTGTTCAAGTTCACCCGCACCGGCACCGGTGTACCGGTGAACGCGATCATCGGTTCGTGCCTGGTGGCGGTGTTCTGCGCACTGATCAACTTCAGCGACACCCTGCGCCCGAAAGACGTGCTGGAAACCCTGATGAACACCACCGGCATGATCGCCTTGCTGGTGTACCTGGTGATCGCCTTCTCGCAGCTGCGCATGCGCCGCAAGCTGATTGCCGAAGGCAAGGAAGTGCGCCTGAAGATGTGGCTGTTCCCTTGGCTGACCTACCTGGTCATCGCCTTCATCGTTGCCGCTCTGGTAACCATGGCCTTCATGCCTGACTACCAGATCCTGGTGATCTCCACCGGCATCGCTGCCGCCGTGGTGGTGGCCATGGGTGTGGTGCACCAGATCCGTAGCGCCAAGCGCGCGTAAGCGCCGAGCGTTGCACAAGACGGCCGGGCCCTTTGCGGGGTCCGGCCGTTTTCGTTCAGTGCACCGGGCCTGCCTGGTCGAAGCGCAGCGCCTGGTTGGGGCCAAGGCGCACATGCTGCCCGCCGCTGTCGAGCTCGGCGCTGCCGGCCTGCAGTTCGACGTCGGATTGCCCGCCCTTGCGCACCAGCGCCAATTGCCCGTCCCGGGTGGCCAGGGTGCCGTGCTCGGTGACCAGCAGGAAGGGCCGCGGGTCGTCATCGGCCACCTCGACGTAGAGCCCGCCTTGCAGCAGCGTCAGGCGCCGTTGCTGGGTGTCGTATTCCACGTCCACCGCGCTGTCGGGCTGCAGCACCAGCAGGCTGCCGTCCTCCAGGTGGCGGGTCAGTTGCTGGCTGGCGGTGGTGCGCAGGTCGGCCAGGTCGAAGCCTTGGCTCATCCACGGCGAGCCAAGCAAGGCGGAGGCGGCGACCAGTGCGAGCAAGATCAGGGGCAGGGTGGTTTTCATTGATGTGCGCATGCAGGGACAGACTTGCAGCATAGTCACTCGGTTCCGGCGCTCCACTGGGCGAATGGCTTATGCTGCACACATCCGCCACGCAAGGAGCCACACAATGGCCTGGTCCGCCACCCAGTACTCGCTGTTTGAAACCGAACGCACCCGCGCCGTGCGCGACCTGCTCGCTGCCGTGCCGCCACGCCCGGTGCGCCATGCCACCGACCTGGGCTGCGGCCCGGGCAACTCCACCGAAGTGCTGTTGCAGCGCCACCCCGATGCGCAGGTGACCGCGCTGGACAGCGACCCCGACATGGTCGACAAGGCCAGGCAGCGGCCGCGCCTGAGCATCCCGCGGGTGCGCTGCGAGATCGCCGATATCGGCGGCTGGGCGGCCCCCGAACCCCAGGACCTGATCCTCGCCAACGCCTCGCTGCAGTGGGTGCCCGACCACGCCAGCCTGTACCCGCACCTGGTACGCCAGCTCAGCGAGGGCGGCAGCCTGGCGGTGCAGACCCCGGACAACCTCGACGAACCCGCGCACCGGCAGTTGCGCGACATTGCCAGCCAGGGGCCGTGGGCCGACAAGTTCGCCGACTTCAGCTTGCCGCCACGGCACAGCGCGGCGTTTTATTACGACCTGCTCAGCCCGCTGTGCGCGCGGGTGGATGTGTGGCGCACCACCTATCATCACCCGCTGCCCGGTGGCGCCGAGGCGGTGGTGGAGTGGTTCAAGGGCTCGGCGCTACGGCCTTATCTGGCGCGGTTGGACGAAGGGGAACAGGCGGATTTCCTGCAGCTGTACCTGCAGGCGATGCAGCGCGATTACCCGCCGGCCACTGACGGCAAGGTGCTGTTGCCGTTCCCGCGGTTATTCGTGGTGGCGACGCGTTAGGCGCCAGAGCACGTAGCCGTAGATGCCGAGGTTGAGCAGCAACACGACGGTGCCTAGCCATAGCTGGATCTGTGGGGTGAGCCCGGCGGGGTAGATCAGGGGCCAGATGTAATGTTCGACGAAACCGCCTTGGTAGCCGGCGCTGCCGGCGGCGGTGCGCAAATGGTTTTCCCAGTCGGTCAATGGGCACTGCAGGTGCAGGCCCTCCACGGCCAGGCCCCAGGCGAGGGCGGGGAGGTGGAGGATCAGGGCTTTGCGGCGCCAGAGCACCAGCAGGCCGCCGAGCAGGACCAGGAGGATGAAGGTCAAATGGAGCAGGACCAGGGTGTCGGCGGCCAGGCGGTAGAGCATGGGGTGGGGGCTCGGGGGGAGGGGGTTCAGCATAAATCAGATGTGTGTCTGGGAGGGTGCTGCTTTTAAGATGGGTGCGGTTTAAGTTGCTAGTTTCTTAGTTTCTTAGTTTCTTAGTTTTTGGCTGGATGTTCTGTTGTGTTGGTTTTGATAGTTGTATGTGCATTCATTTGTGATGTCGACGCGTAGTCACCTTTCCGCCCTTACGGCGGGTTACTTTTTTTCTTGGAAAAAAGTAACCAAAAACCGCTCGCTCCATTCATACGGCCCTCC
>NZ_JBDJLM010000112.1:0-10575 GCF_039673365.1 Pseudomonas sp. TWI923
CCTTTGTGGGAGCGGGCTTGCCCCGCGATGGTTTTGCACCCGTCACAACACAGACCAGCAAGAAGCGTTCCGTGCTGCTGAATGGATTCTACTCTACACGAACTGCGCCGCAGCGTTGGCCGAAGCCCAGGCCCACTGGAAGTTGAAACCACCCAGGTGCCCGCTCACGTCCAGCACCTCGCCGATGAAGTACAGCCCGGGGCTCTTCAGCGATTCCATGGTCTTGGACGACACCTCGCGGGTATCCACGCCGCCCAGGGTCACCTCGGCGGTGCGATAGCCCTCGGTGCCCGCCGGCACCACCTGCCAGGCCGCCAGTTTGTCGGCGACCTCGGCCAATTGGGCCGGGGTGTACTGCTTCAGCGGCTTGGATTCGAACCACTGCTCGGCCAGCAGGTTGGCCAGCTTGCGGGTGAACACCTCGCCCAGCACGGTCTTCAGCTCGCTGTTGGGGCGCTCGACTTGCTGGCCCTGCAGCCACTCCAGGGCATCGCGGTCGGGCAGCAGGTTGATCTCGACGGTGTCGCCGGCCTCCCAGAACGACGAAATCTGCAGGATCGCCGGGCCGCTCAGCCCGCGGTGGGTGAACAGCAGGTTTTCCCGGAAGCTGGTGCCGTTGCAGCTGGCGGTGCAGTCCAGCGAGGTGCCGGACAGCTCGGTGCACAGTGCCTTGAGCTGGGGCTCGGTGATGGTGAACGGCACCAACCCGGCGCGGGTCGGCAGCAGTTGGTGGCCGAATTGGCGCGCGACCTGGTAGCCGAAACCGGTGGCGCCCAGTGTCGGGATCGACAGGCCGCCAGTGGCGATCACCAGCGACTGGCAGGCGAACGGGCCGGCGCTGGTCTGCAGGCGGTAGCCGCCTTCGGTTTTCTCGATCTGTTCGATGCTGGTGTTCATGCGCAACTCGGCGCCAGCCGCGTCGCACTCGGCCAGCAGCATGTCGAGGATGTCGCTGGACTTGTTGTCGCAGAACAGCTGGCCGAGCTTCTTCTCGTGGTACGGCACGCCGTGCTTGCACACCAGCTCGATGAAGTCCCACTGGGTGTAGCGTGCCAGCGCCGACTTGCAGAAATGCGGGTTGTGCGAGAGGAAGTTGGCAGGCTCGGTGTACATGTTGGTGAAGTTGCAGCGCCCGCCGCCGGACATGAGGATCTTCTTGCCCGGTTTGTTGGCGTGGTCGAGCAGCAGCACCCGACGGCCACGGCGGGCGGTGAGCTGGGCGCACATCAGGCCGGCGGCGCCGGCGCCGAGGATGATCACGTCGGTGGAGTGCACGGTTGGAACCTTTGGCAAAGTAGGGGGAAGCGTGGGAGCGGGCTTGCCCCGCGATGCGGTGGTGCAGGCAATGATGTTGGCCCTGCTGACGCCATCGCGGGGCAAGCCCGCTCCCACGAGCGATCTGCTGATCGGTTTAAATAATGCGGACTTTCAGGGCGCGACCCTTGATCTTGCCGCTGTTCAAGCGCTGCATGGCCTGCTTGGCCACCGCCCGCTCCACGGCGACAAACGCCACGAAGTCGAAAATGGCGATCTTGCCCACCTGCTTGCCCGGCAAGCCGGCATCGCCGGTCAGCGCACCGAGGATATCGCCCGGGCGCAGCTTGTCCTTGCGCCCGGCGCCGATGCACAGGGTGGTCATCGCCGGCAGCAGCGGCTCGCCGCCTTTGTTCTTCAGGTTGTCCAACTGCTCCCAGCGCAGCGGCTTCTGCTGCAGGTCTTCGATGGCCTGGGCGCGGTGGCCCTCGGCCGGGGCCACCAGGCTGATCGCCACGCCCTTCTCGCCAGCCCGGCCGGTACGGCCGACGCGGTGCACGTGGATCTCGGCGTCACGCGCCAGCTCGACGTTGATGACCATGTCCAGGCCATCGATGTCCAGGCCGCGGGCGGCCACGTCGGTGGCCACCAGAACCGAGCTGCTGCGGTTGGCGAACATGGTCAGCACCTGGTCGCGGTCGCGCTGCTCCAGGTCGCCGTGCAGCGCCTGGGCAACGATGCCCTTGGCAGTGAGGTGGGCCACCACGTCTTCGCACTGCTGCTTGGTGAAGCAGAACGCCAGGCAGGACTGCGGGCGGTAGTGGCCGAGCACGCGGGTCACGGCTTCCAGGCGCTGCTGCGCGTCGATCTCGATGAAACGCTGTTCGATCTGGTTGTCGCTGTGCAGCGCCTCGACCTTCACCTGCTGCGGCTGGCGCATGAAGTCCTTGGCCAATTGCTCGATGCCGGCCGGGTAGGTGGCCGAGAACAGCAGGGTCTGGCGGCGCGACGGGGTCTTGCCGATGATGCTGGCGATGGCGTCGAAGAAGCCCATGTCGAGCATGCGGTCGGCTTCGTCGAGCACCAGGGTGTTGAGGCCGTCGAGTACCAGGGTGCCTTTGTCCAGGTGCTGCTGGATGCGCCCCGGGGTGCCGACGATGATGTGCGCGCCGTGCTCCAGCGAGGCGATCTGCGGGCCCAGCGAAACGCCACCGCACAGGGTGAGGATCTTGATGTTGTCCTCGGCCCGGGCGAGGCGGCGCAGCTCCTTGGCCACCTGGTCGGCCAGCTCGCGGGTCGGGCACAGCACCAGCGCCTGGCAACCGAAGTAGCGCGGGTTGATCGGATTGAGCAGGCCGATGCCGAAGGCGGCGGTCTTGCCGCTGCCGGTCTTGGCCTGGGCGATCAGGTCCTGGCCCTTGAGGATGACCGGCAGGCTCTGGGCCTGGATCGGGGTCATCGAGGCGTAGCCCAGGGCGTCCAGGTTGGCCAGCATGGCGGCGGACAGCGGGAGGGTGGCAAAGGCGGTGGTTTCAACGGTCACGAGGCGGGCCTACGGTGCGAAGCGAAAAATGTCGCACAGTCTACCAGCCTCATGGCCATTCGCCCTACGACTCGACGTGCTCTTCCGGACGACGAGCGCGCCTTCCGTCTGTCGGCGCCAGTTGCAGGAAGATCGCCGCCGCCAGCATGGCCATCACGCCGATGGTGACGAAGGTCAGCTGGAACGCCCCCAGGGTGCTTTCCACGCCTTCGGCGCTGCCGGCAGCGGTGAAACCGCCGAGCAGCGCACCGGCGCAGGCCACGCCCAGGCTCAGCGACAGTTGCGCGACCACCGACAGCAGGCTGTTGCCGCTGCTGGCGCTGGCGTCGTCGAGGTCGATCAGGGTCACGGTGTTCATCGCCGTGAACTGCATCGAGTTCACCGCCCCGAGCAACGCCAGTTGCACCAGCAGCAGGGCATAGGGCGTCTGTTCATCGACCAGCCCCAGGCTGGCCAGCAGCAGGCCCAGCAGCAAGGTATTGCCGGTGAGCACGATGCGATAGCCCAGGCGTTCGATCAGCGGCCGGGCGACCGACTTGGCCAGCATCGCTGCCGCCGCCAGCGGGATCATGCTCATGCCCGCCTGGGCCGGCGAGTAACCCAGCGCCACCTGCAGCAGCAACGGCACCAGGAAGGGCAGGGCGCCGCTGCCCAGGCGGGCGAACAGGTTGCCGAGGATGCCGATGGCGAAGGTGCGCACGCGGAACAGCGACGGCGAGAACAGTGGCTCCGGGTCACGCCCGGCACGCAGCCAGTACGCGGCCAGGCAGGCCATGCCGGCGAACAGCAACAGCATCACCCGCAGGTGCGGCAGGTGCAGCTCGCCCAGGCCTTCCATGGCGATGGTGATCAGCACCATCGCCGCACCGAACAGCACGAAGCCCGGCCCGTCGAAGCGGGTACGCTCGGCGCCGCGCAGGTCGGGGATGAACTTCCACACCGCGTAGCAACCGAGGGCGCCCACCGGCAGGTTGAGCAGGAAGATCCAGTGCCAGGTCAGGATTTCCACCAGCCAGCCGCCGAGGGTCGGGCCGAGCAGCGGGCCGAGCAGGCCGGGGATGGTGATGAAACTCATGATGCGCACCAGCTCGCTGCGCGGGTAGGCGCGCAGCACCACCAACCGGCCTACCGGCAGCATCAGCGCCCCGCCCAGGCCCTGCACCACCCGGGCGAAGATCAGGAAACCCAGGCTGTTGGCCATGGCACACAGCAGCGAGCCGAAGCTGAACAGCAGGATCGCGCTGAAGAAGATGCGCTTGGTGCCGAAGCGGTCGGCGATCCAGCCCGAGGCCGGGATCAGCAGCGCCACGGTGAGCATGTAGGCGATGATCACGCCCTGCATGCGCAAGGGGTCCTCGGCCAGCGAGCGGGCCATGGCCGGCAGCGCGGTGTTGAGGATGGTGCCGTCCAGCGACTGCATGAAGAAAGCGATGGCCACCACCCAGGGGAGCCAGCGGGCGGTGACGGGGTCCAGTGGGGCGCGTTCGGGCATGGGTTACCTCAATGTCCTGGGTTGCCTGTGCCGGCCTCATCGCCGGCAAGCCGGCTCCCACTGGGGCAGCGAATGCCGGTTAGTGTGGGAGCTGGCTTGCCAGCGATGAGGCCGGTCCTGCCGATCACAATGTCAGGGTCAGCCCTTTGACCAAAGCCCCTGGCAGATGACTCGACCCGGTACTGCGCTGCCCATAAGTGCTGGTCGACAGGATCATCTCGCGCTCCTGGGTCAGGTCTTCGAGCTGGCTGCCCAGCAGGCTGTAAAGGCTGTCATCGAAGCGCATGGTGCTCACCGGCCCCTGGATCTGCCCGTTTTCCACCCAGAACGTCGCGAACCGGGTCAGCCCGGTCATCCTCGCCGCGGGCAGGTCCGAGTAGTTCAGGTACCACAGGTTGCTGATGTACAGCCCGGTGCCCAGGCGTTCGAGGATCTGCGCGCTGGGCAGATTGCCCGGCGCCAGGCTCAGTGCGCATGGCGATTCGTAGCTGTCGGCGCCATTGGCCTGAAGTGTGAACTCGGCGGCGCTGCGGGCGCTCACCAGCCGTTCCAGTGCCCGGCCTTCACCGATCAGCAGCAGGTCGCGACGCGGCGAGCCCTCGTCGGAGAACGCCGGGCTCAACGAGCCGCTGACCTGTTCGCTGAAACTCACCAATGAGCTCAGTCGTGCATCGCCGTTGTACAGGCGTTGCAGCGAGCTGTTCCCCGTGGCCAGTGCCTGGGCGGAGAAACCACCCCAGCAGAGCATCCCGGCGATCTCGTCCATCGCCGCCGGCGCCAGGTAGGCGCGGTAGTTGCCGGGCTTGAGGGTAATGGCCGGGCGGCCCAGGTGTTGCAGCTGTTCGCGGGCCAGGCGCAGGCGTGCGGCAAAGGCCTCGCCGCTCCAGGCCTGGCCTGCATAGTTGGCTTTGACCGCCTGGCCGTTGGCGTGGAACAGGCTCCAGTCGAAGTTGAAACTATTGGCCTGGTGCCAGCCGAAGGCGCCGAACGAGCTGGCGAAGCCGCGGCAGATGGGGCCGGCGGCGTAGATGCCGACCAGGTCCAGGTCGTTGGCCTCGCGCTCGACCAAGGCCAGCACTTCATCCAGCTCGGGCAGTGGCTGCTCCAGCAGGCTGTGGCTGTGCCAGGCACTCTCGTCGAGGCTCAGGTACGGATCGACCGGCAGCAGCGGCAGGGTCTGACGCAGTTGCCCGAGGCCGTCATGCAGGCGCTGGCGATCCAGCTCGGCGTCATCGCCCAGGGTGATCTGCTGCTCCGCCTGGCGGCCATCGCGAATCAGCCGCAGCTGCACGCTGGCCTGGCTGACCAGCCCGGCCTGACGCACTTTGGCATGGTTGAAGCGCACGAACTGCGAGTGTTCGGCGCTGTAGCCCAGGGTGAACTGCTCGCCGGGTTGCAGCGCATCGCGCAGGGCGCCGAGCAGGTCTTCGAAGCGTTGTTGATAGGTGCTCATCAGGCGTCCCCTCCGAATACGTCGATCTGGCGGAACACGCAGGCCGGCGAGGCGTGGCCGACCCGCACCACCTGGTTGGGTTCACCCTTGCCGCAGTTGGGCGTGCCCAGTACCTGGAAGGTGCTGCGATCGCCCACCGCCGACAGGTTGCGCCAGAAATCGGCGGAGATGCCTCTGTAGTTCGGGTTTTTCACCACGCCCTTGAGCTCGCCGTTCTCGATCAACTGGCCCCATTCACAGCCGAACTGGAACTTGTTGCGGGCGTCATCGATGGACCATGAGCGGTTGGTGCGCATCAGGATGCCGTTTTCGATTGCGCCGATCAGCTGTTCCAGCGGCTGGTCGCCCGGCTCGATATTGAGGTTGGCCATGCGGTCGATCGGCGCGCGGTTCCAGCCACAGGCACGGCTGTTGGCCACGCCGTCCAGGCCCGAACGCAGTTGCGACAGCGCGCCGCCCAGCGGCCGCACCAGCAAGCCGTTGCGGATCAGGAACTGCTTGCAGGCCGGGGAGCCGTCGTCGTCGAAGCTGTAGCTGGCCAGCTCTTCGCCGATGGTCGGGTCGAAGGTCACGTTGAGCAGCGTGGAGCCGTATTGCAGGTGGCCGAAATCGGCGGCCTTGACGAAGCTGGTGCCGGCATAGTTGCGCTCGTCGCCGAGGATGCGGTCCATCTCCAGCGGATGGCCGATGGACTCGTGGATCTGCAGCATCATCTGGTCGGGCATCAGCAGCAGGTCGCGGGTGCCGCTCGGCGTGTTGGGCGCCAGCAGCAGTTGCAGGGCTTCGTCGGCCACGCGGCGGGCCGCGCCGACCAGGCCGCAGCGCTCGATCACCTCGACGCTGCCTTGCTGGCCGAAGTTGTCGCGGCCCAGGGTGCGGCTCTGGCTGTCCTGGCCGTCGCTGGCGGTGACGCCCAGGCCCGGGTAGACGAAGCGCTGGGCATGGCGCAGCTCGGCGCCGGCGGAGTTCAGGTAGGTCTGCTCGACCAGGCTGATGCCCAGGCTGGCCTGCCAGTCCACCAGGCGGCTGTCCTTGGGCACGCTGGCGGATTCTGCGGCCAGCAGGTCCAGGCAGTCGGCGAGGTTGGGCAGGGGCTGGTCGAAGTTGGGTGAAACGTGGTCATGACGCTCGCTCGGGGCGGCTTGGCCGCTGAGGTCGAGCAGGCTATGGGCCTTGATGCGCCGGGCCAGCGCTTCGGCCTGTTCCAGGGCGCGCTGCAGGCCGCTTTGCGACAGGTCGGCGGTGGCCGCGTAGGCCTCGACGCCGTTGACCCGCACGGTGAGCATGGCGCCTTCATCCTGGCTGAAGTGCGGCGGCTCGGCGACATTGCGGCGTACTGAAAGGGACTGGTGCGATTGCTTGACGTGGCGAAGCGAGAACACTTCGGCCGTGCTGCGCAACGCGGCGAAGCGCTGGCGCAGCAGGGCGCTGGAATCGAACATGGGAAACCTCCGTTGGCGCGGTGGCTCCCCCTAGAACCACCCCTCTTGCATGCCCAGGCACGTATCGTCGCGGGCCTCGAGCAAAGCGAGGTCATTATGGCAGCCCGGTACTTCCCAGGTGAGGAAATAACGCGCGGCCTGCAGCTTGCCCTGGTAGAAGTCGCGGTCGCTGCCCTTGAGCAGGCCGACTTCGGCATGGATGGCCTGCTCCAGCCAGCGCCAGCCGATCACGCAGTGACCGAAGGCCTTCAGGTACAACGCCGAGTTGGCCAGTGCTCCGGCGACCTTGCCTTGGGCCAGGTCGCCGAGCAGGGCCAGGGTGACCGCTTGCAGGCGATTGACCAACTGCTCCAGCGGCTGGCGCAGGGTATCCAGGTTCGGCTGATGGCTGGCGCGCTCGCAGGTGCCGGCGATCAGGCGGATCAGTTGCTTGAGCCCGGCGCCGCCGTTCTGCGCCAGCTTGCGGCCCAGCAGGTCGAGGGACTGGATGCCCTCGGTGCCTTCGTGGATCGGGTTGAGGCGGTTGTCGCGGTAGTACTGCTCGACCGGGTATTCGCGGGTGTAGCCATGGCCGCCGAGGATCTGGATCGCTAGCTCGTTGGCCTTGAGGCAGAAGGTCGAGGGCCAGGATTTGACGATCGGGGTGAGCAGGTCGAGCAGTTGCTGGGCTTGCTGGCGGGCGTGTTCTTCGGGGGCAGTGTGGGTGTCGTCGAACAACCGCGCGGCGTACAGGCCCAGGTCAAAGGCGCCTTCCACGTAAGCCTTCTGGGCCAGCAGCATGCGCTTCACGTCGCTGTGCTCGATGATCGGCACGGCCGGGCTGTGTGGGTCCTTGTTGTCCGGCAGGCGGCCTTGCGGGCGCTGGCGGGCGTACTCCAGCGAATAGAGGTAGCCGGCGTAACCGAGCATCACCGCGCCCATGCCGACGCCGATGCGCGCTTCGTTCATCATCTGGAACATGCAGGCCAGGCCTTGGTGCGGCTGGCCGACCAGGTAGCCGACGCACTGGCCGTTGTCGCCGAAGTTCAGTGCGGTGGAGGTGGTGCCGCGCCAGCCCATCTTGTGGAACAGCCCGGCCAGCAGCACATCGTTGCGCGGGCCCCGGCTGCCGTCGGGGTTTACCAGGTACTTGGGCACGATGAACAGCGAGATGCCTTTGACACCAGCCGGTGCGCCCGGCAGCTTGGCCAGGACCATGTGCACGATGTTTTCCGAAAGCTCGTGGTCGCCGCCAGAGATGAAGATCTTGTTGCCCTTGAGCCGGTAGCTGCCATCGCCGGCAGGCTCGGCGCGGGTGCGGATATCGGCAAGCGAGGAGCCAGCGTGGGGCTCGGTCAAGGCCATGGTGCCGTAGTAGCGGCCTTCGATCATCGGTTGCAGGAACAGGCGCTGCTGTTCTTCGGTGCCGAAGCTCTCGATCAGGTTGGCCGCGCCCATGGTCAGGAACGGGTAGGCCGTGGTGCCGGCGTTGGCAGCCTGGAAGTGGGCGAAGCAGGCTTGCGATACCAGGCTTGGCAGCTGCATGCCGCCGACGTCGAAGTCGCGGTTGGCGTTGAGGAAGCCGGCTTCGAGGAAGGCGTCGACTGCTGGCTTCACTTCCGGGATCAGTTCGGCGCGGCCGTCCACGTAGCGTGGCTCGTTTTCGTCGCCCTTGCGGTTATGCGGGGCGAAGTACTTTTCGGCGATGGTACGGGCGGTGGTCAGTGCCGCGTCGAAAGTTTCGCGACTGTGCTCGGCGAAGCGCGGGCGCTGGGTCAGGGCCTCGGCGTCGAGGACTTCGTAGAGTTCGAAGGCGAGGTTGCGGCTGCTGAGGAGTTGCTCGGACATGGCGGCATTCCTGGGTCGGGGTGCGGCGAGTCTAGGTTGGGGCTTGGTGTGGGGAACAGGTTAATTGGTCTGGGTGATATGGCTTTAGAAGGCAGCGTTTTCGGAGGGGGATTAGGTGAGGGCTGCCAGGTGTTCGCCGAAAGATTTGCAGCGCCTGTGAGATCGAGCGCCGCCCGCGCGGCGCTTCGCGGGTAAACCCGCTCCCACAGTTTGTTTCGGGCCAATTATTCCTGTGAAAGTATCGGCGCCTGCCTTGGTGCATGCCTTGAGTCATGCGGGGCGGCGGCAACGCCCACACTGAAACCGCGTCGTACCAACAAGGCGGATCAGGTGATGGCACAGGAAAGACTGGCCCGAAACAAACTGTGGGAGCGGGTTTACCCGCGAAGCGCCGCGCGGGCGGCGCTCGATCTTGTAGGCGCTGCAAGGCTTTCGCCCAGCGCTTGGACGCCCTCATGCGATCGTAGCTATGGACCTGGAAGCGCTGGAACCAAGGGTTACCTCTGCCGCGTTTCCTACGCAAATCCCGAGACTTCCCCTATTCCCTGTAGTCCATTTCCCAAACATACTTCTGCCCCCTTTCAAGCCATTGCGGTGCTGTGGGTTGGTCACTAGTCTCGGGCGGTCGTTGCGAATGCAGCGACCGGCTTTGACAGGCCGACTCAAATACGACCGTATGGCTATGCCCTTATGGCGGCTGTGCGTGGGGCATCTTCGGGTGCGCCGGGTTTCCTCTATTTGACCGGTCTGTCAACCCATGTACAGCTGCCACCCTTTGTTTGACAGCGAATGGTGATGGTTCCATCTCAAATTGAGGATTCATCATGCTGAAGATCGTCCCCGACCCACCCCACAACCATCATTCCCTTGAAGACACCCTGATCCAGGCCACCGAGTACGCCCTGTGCGCAGTGACCGTGGTCCATCAGGCGATGCTGCTGCAGCCCAAGTCGCCCGTTTCGGTCTTGTTGATGACGGCGATGCACGAGACCGAAGCGCTGCGGGTGTTGCTCGAATCGGCACTGATTCAGGTGCAGATGCCGGCGCAGCAGCAGGCGATGCATTAGGCCGCGAGCGCTGTGTTGTTCAGGCGGGCCTCATCGCCGGCAAGCCGGCTCCCACAGATATGACGCACGCCTCACCTTGTGGGAGCTGGCTTGCCAGCGATGAGGCCCGCACAGGCACCGGAAAACTTCAGGGAATCAAACAATGACGACAATCGACACCACACCCCAAACCACCGTCGGCAAGACCAAGTTCTACCAAGGCGAGGGTATGACCGCCCCGCTGTTCTGCATCGAACCCGGCATCCCTTGCCAGCACGCCCGCGACCAGGCATCGGAGCTGATGGGCTGTGTGCGTGACCTGACCATCACCGGGATCATGGAAGAGAAGCCGCAGCTGCTCTGGGCATCCTATTACCTGAGCGCCCTGGCCAAAGCGCTGATGGATGATGCCGAACTCGGCATGAAGCACTGACACCCCAAAAGCATCGCGGGGGCTGCCCCCACCCACGCCCCGGAGGGGTTGGGGGGGGGGGGGGCGTTGCCCGCGATGGGGGGAG
>NZ_JBDJLM010000113.1:0-10211 GCF_039673365.1 Pseudomonas sp. TWI923
ACTCAAGACATGCACCAAGGCGGGCAGCGGTACCTTCACAGGCATAATTGGCCCGAAACAAATGTGGGAGCTGGCTTGCCAGCGATGCGCCGCGCGGGCGGCGCTCGATCTTGAGGGCAACACAAAACCCCCGCCATGCACCCAATGCCCATTCACCAGACCAGCTTTTTCAAAGCCCCCCTCGTTACCCCGCACATTTGCTTGTATGGTGTTGTCCAAGAAGGATGTTTTACCCGCACAGGAACGACTTAGATGCCCCAACGCAATGTCATCAACGCCTCCGTCAGCCCCAAAGGCAGCCTGGAGACCCTGTCGCAACGTGAAGTCCAGCAACTGAGCGAAGTCGGTACCGGCAGCCTCTACACCCTGTTCCGCCAGTGCGCCCTGGCAATCCTCAATACCGGCGCCCATGTCGACAATGCCAAGACCATTCTCGAAGCCTACAAGGACTTCGAGGTGCGCATTCATCAACAGGACCGCGGCGTGCGCCTCGAGCTGCTCAACGCCCCGGCCGATGCCTTCGTCGATGGCGAGATGATCGCCAGCACCCGCGAAATGCTGTTCAGCGCCCTGCGCGACATCGTCTACACCGAAAGCGAGCTGGCCAGCCAGCGCATCGACCTGGAGAGCTCGCAAGGCCTCACCGACTACGTCTTCCACCTGCTGCGCAACGCGCGCACCCTGCGCCCGGGCGTCGAGCCGAAAATGGTCGTGTGCTGGGGCGGCCACTCGATCAGCAGCGAGGAATACCAGTACACCAAGAAAGTCGGCCACGAGTTGGGCCTGCGCAAGCTGGACGTCTGCACCGGCTGCGGCCCGGGCGTGATGAAAGGCCCGATGAAGGGCGCCACCATCGCCCACGCCAAGCAGCGCATGCACGGCAGCCGTTACCTGGGCCTGACCGAACCGGGCATCATCGCCGCCGAGGCGCCCAACCCGATCGTCAACGAGCTGGTGATCCTGCCGGACATCGAGAAGCGTCTCGAAGCCTTCGTCCGCGTCGGCCACGGCATCATCATCTTCCCCGGCGGCGCCGGCACCGCCGAGGAGTTCCTCTACCTGCTCGGCATCCTCATGCACCCGGACAACCACGAACTGCCCTTCCCGGTCATTCTCACCGGGCCACGCAGCGCCGAGGCGTTCCTGTTGCAACTGCACGCCTTCGTCGGCGCCACCCTTGGCGAAGCCGCGCAACGCCACTACCAGATCATCATCGACGACCCGGCCGAGGTGGCCCGGCAGATGGTCGAAGGGCTCAAGGCGGTCAAGCAGTTCCGCCGCGAGCGCAACGATGCATTCCACTTCAACTGGCTGCTGAAGATCGCCGAAGGCTTCCAGCACCCGTTCGACCCCACCCATGAAAACATGGCCAACCTGGCCCTGCGCCGCGACCTGCCGCCCCATGAACTGGCCGCCAACCTGCGCCGGGCCTTCTCCGGCATCGTCGCCGGCAACGTCAAGGACAAAGGCATCCGCCTGATCGAAGAACACGGGCCGTACCAGATCCGCGGCGACGCGGCGATCCTCGACCCGCTGGGCCGCCTGCTGCAGGCGTTCGTCGACCAGCACCGGATGAAACTGCCGGGCGGCGCGGCCTATGTGCCGTGCTACCAGGTGGTGAGCTGAACAACCCCGGGGCCGCGCAAGCGGCCCCGACTGCATTCAGGCCAGGTTCCCTGGCGCAGATGAATTTTTCTTAAATCGCCGTTTGTCTATTCTTTGGCACAATCAGTCATCCCCTTTGCGCCCAGGAACCCGCATGCCACGCGTACTGACCATTGAAGACGACGCCGTCACCGGCCAGGAAATCGTCGCCGAACTCTCCAGCCACGGCCTCGACGTGGACTGGGCCGACAATGGCCGCGAGGGCCTGGCCAAAGCCATTGCCGGCGGCTACGACCTGATTACCCTGGATCGCATGCTGCCGGAGGTGGATGGCCTGACCATCGTCACCACCCTGCGCAACCTGAAGATCGCCACCCCTATCCTGATGATCAGCGCCCTGTCCGACGTCGACGAGCGGGTGCGCGGCCTGCGGGCCGGCGGCGACGACTACCTGACCAAACCCTTCGCCTCCGACGAGATGGCCGCCCGGGTCGAAGTACTGCTGCGCCGCAACAGCACACCCATGACCCAGACCCGCCTGACGGTGGCCGACCTGGAGCTGGACCTGATCAGCCATGAAGCGCGCCGTGGCGAGCAGGCGCTGAACCTGCTGCCCACCGAATACAAGCTGCTGGAATACCTGATGCGCCACGCCGGCCAGGTGATCACCCGGATGATGATCTTCGAGGAAGTCTGGGGTTACCACTTCGACCCGGGGACCAACCTGATCGACGTGCACATCGGCCGCCTGCGCAAGAAGATCGACTCCCCCGGCCAGACCCCGCTGATCCGTACCGTGCGGGGCTCCGGCTATGCCATTGCCGAACCCGTCTAAGGGCTGGAGCTCGTCGACCAGCCGCCTGCTGGCGCTGTACAGCTTCCTCTTCGTGGCCTGGAGCAGCATCCTCATGGGGGTGCTGTACTTCGAGGTCTCCAGCTATCTGAACAAACTCACCCGCCACTCGATGATGCAGCGCCAGCACCTGTTCGCCCACATGAGCGGCAAGCAGCTGGACGACGCGCTGATCGCAAGCCAGGCCTTCGAGGAGCGCAGCTTCGACGCCTACGGCCTGTTCGACCCGCAACTCAACCCGATTGGCGGGCGCATCCGCAGCATCCCGCCGGAGCTGGGCCTGGACGGCAAGATCCATGAGCTCAAGCGCTGCCTCGACGCCGACGACCCGCACCTGCCGCGCGACAGCTGCGACGCCGTGGCGATCCGGGTGCAGGATGGCCGCTGGCTGGTGCTGGTGCGCGACAACGGCTCGTTGTTCGTGGTCACCCGGATCATCTTGCATGCGCTGCTGTGGGGCATCTCGCTGACCCTGATCCCAGGCTTTGCCGGCTGGTACCTGCTGCGCCGCCGCCCGCTCAAGCGTATCCGCGCGATTCAGGCCCAGGCCGACCTGATAGTGGCCGGCGACCTGACCCACCGCCTGCCCCTGTCAGCCCGCCGCGACGAACTGGACATGCTGGCCGCCATCGTCAACGCCATGCTCGACCGCATCGAGCGCTTGATGCATGAAGTGAAAGGCGTGTGCGACAACATCGCCCACGACCTGCGCACCCCGCTGACGCGCCTGCGCGCCCAGCTCTATCGCATCCGCCAGCAGAGCGGCGCCGGTTCGCCCGAGGGGGAAGCGCTGGACCAGGCGATCGGTGAGACCGACACCCTGATGGCGCGCTTTCGCGGCTTGCTGCGCATCAGCGAACTGGAAGACCGCCAGCGCCGCGCCGGCTTCGTCCAGCTCGATCCGCACGCGCTGCTGGTGGAACTGCACGATTTCTATCTACCGCTGGCCGAAGACGGCGGCATTCGCTTGAGCCTTGAGCAACCCGCGCAGCTGGCCGCGCTGCATGGCGACCGCGAATTGCTGTTCGAGGCCCTGGCCAACCTGGTGGGCAATGCCATCAAGTTCACCCCTGAAGGCGGCGCGGTGCGCATTGCTGCGGGCCAGGATGAACAGGGTGTGCATATCGCCGTCGAGGACAGTGGCCCCGGCATCCCTGCGGATGAACGCGAGGCTGTGCTCAAACGCTTCTACCGCAGCGAGGAAGGCCACCGCCACGCAGGCTTCGGCCTGGGGCTGTCGATTGTCGCGGCGATCGTCGATCTGCATGGGTTTGGGTTGCAGGTGGATGCCAGCCCCTTGGGTGGTGCCAGGCTGGTGCTGCATTGCCCATTGGCGGGGCCTGCAAAATAGCGCCGCTGCTCAGCGCGATCTGACTTTTGACTTAAGACCGGGTCGAGATCGGGTTCAGGCTCTCGGGATTTCCTGGAGAGCCTAGAACTCCACCTTGCCCCGCCCCGCCTTGACAGTGCTGCGCCTGGCTTTTCCTTCGAGGCGGTGGGTCTTCGAGCCGAGGGTCGGCTTGGTGGGGCGGCGCTTCTTCTCGGTCTTGCCGGCAGCGATGATCAACTCGGCAAGACGCGTCAGTGCGTCAGCACGGTTCTGCTCCTGGGTGCGGTACTGTTGGGCCTTGATGATCAACACGCCGTCGCCGGTGATGCGGCTGTCACGCAGCGCCAGCAGCCGCTCCTTGTAAAACTCGGGCAGCGACGAGGCGGGAATGTCGAAGCGCAGGTGCACGGCGCTGGACACCTTGTTGACATTCTGCCCACCTGCGCCTTGCGCGCGGATGTATGTCAGTTCGATCTCGGCATCTGGCAGATGCACGTTATTGGAGATGGTCAGCATGGCATGGCCCTTGTGATTGCCCGCCATTATCACAGCCTTTGCCGCTCGCCCACAGGACAAAACACGTTTGACCTCGAACGCCCTGCTCCGCCATTGCCAATTCTGGACCTGGAGCGTAATCCATAGGCTCGTCTGGCACTTCACCCATCAAGCAGCCCGCCGCACCCACCGAAACACCTGCCCTACCAGCAACAGGTTCACCAGCGCCAGGCCGATCAGACTGTACAGCACCCCATACGCCCCCAGGTGCTCGAACAGATACCCACCCACCAACGGCGTCAACGCCTGGCCAATCAGCGCCGGCCGCGACATGCGCCCCATCAGCAACACGTATTGCGTCGGCGGCAGCATGGCCAACGGCAACAGCCCCCGCACGATGGCGCGCAGGCCATTGCCGCAGCCGAAGATCAACAACCCGATCGCCGTCGCCGCCGGGGCCAGCGTCACCAGCAGCAACCCCACCAGTACCAGGCCGGTCCACGCCAGCGCGGTCCACACCGGATGCCGTCGGCCCACCAGGATCTGCAGCAGCCGTGACGCCACCTGGCTCGGCCCGAGCATCGCAGCCAGGCCGATGGCTGCCGCCAGCGAATGCCCCATGCCCTGGAGCACCGAAACCAACTGCACGGCAATCGCGGTCATGATGATCGCGCCGATGGCGAAGATCGTCGTCAGCAGCAGGTACAAGCGCCGGTCGATGCCCTCGCCCGCCTCGCCGGCCTGAGCTTTGCGCTCAACCAACTGGCCGCCGGGGGGCAGCACCTTCCAGTACAGCGGCGCCACCACCAGCAACAGCACCACGGCATACAGCACACATGCCTGGCGCCAACCCAGCTGTTCGATCATCAGCGCCACGGTGGGCCAGGACAGCGTCGAGGCAAAGCCTGCGATCAGCGTCACCCCGGTGATCGCACGGCCCGCGCCTTCGGCATACAGCGCCCCAAGGGTGGCGAACAGCGCCTCGTACAAACCCATGGCCATACCCACGCCGATCACTGCCCAGGCCAGCAAAAACACCCCCAGGTTGGGGCTGACGGCCATCAGCAGCAGCCCAAGCGCCACCACCGCACCGCTGGCAGCCAACTGTGGGCGCCCGCCGTAGCGGGCGATCAGCCGGCTGGACAGCGGCGCCAACAGTGCCGAAACCAGCAGGCTCAGCGACAGTGCGCCATACACCCATTGGCTGGGCCAGCCGGTATCGCGGCTGATCGGCGCGGCCATCACCGCCATCAGGAAGAACGAGCCGCCCCAGACCAGGATTTGCAACACGCCGAGCCAAACGATGGCGAGATTGGAGGGGGATTTGACGGTGGAATTCACGGTGTTGCCTGTGTTGAAACAGTGATGTTTGGCGCCCATCACGGGCTATGGGAGTGGTATGCAGCGCTGTGGGGCTGGCGCTGGCAACGCATTCTAAATGTATTTGCCCCACCGCCGGGCAATCGCTTCGAACGGCCTTGGCTTCACCTCGGTAGCCACAAAGGATACTGCTCGAAGTCGTACTTGCGCTGGCTCCAGTCCGGCACCTTGTGCAGCCGGATCGGGCTCTTGCACAATGTCAGGGCGACCGGGATGAAGCTAAGTGGCTAGGGTCGCGCGACCTGATAAGCAGGGCCACTCAAGCCATTTAGCAGCCGTTTCCAGAAGCTCTTGTAGATTTAGTGAGCCGCCATATGCTTGAAATGCTGTGTCGTCTGCGTTGATTACTATCCAGTCCGTGTCGCTTCTTTCAATATTGATATTTAGGTTGCTTTTGCTATTTGCGCCAGTGATTTTGATTTTCCAGCCTGGGTTGTCAATGTTGGAGATCTCAATGCCGAATGAATGTTCCCAAACATCATTGCATTGACTGCTGTACCAGCCTTGTAGTTTTTCGATCAGATTTTCCAACCGCAAAATCCTTGCCGCCATGAGAGTTCTCTGCAGCAGCCGAAACTTGCCGGCGGCATCAGTCTTTAAACCACACCTCGGATGCGATGACATATTGTGGTGTCACGCGCCCAGATAGACCACTCAGAGCTATCGGCCGCCTCGATAAATATTTCGACATTACTGAGATTTTTAGCTTCTATTTCTTCGCGACAGAGGATTGCTCCAGCTTTTGCTGCAATCAGTTGCAAGTCTATTGTCTGCTCCAATGAACGTGCAAAAAATCTCAGCTCAGGCCATGTCATGGAAATGCCATTATTCGAAGATCGGATGTTCTCTTCAAAAGAGTCCATTGAGTTTCCTGATGGAGGGCAACCCACCCCGTAAAAATCGAATATATACCAACTCCATGAATTATCAGGGATGAACCCTAGCACATCTTCAAGTGAAATCTTCGAGCCACTCGGACTATACATAGGAAATGAGAGCATTTGCATCATGGCATCTCCATAGGGATTGCGGTGCCGTGCTGCCGTGTTCCCCCTGTAGGGTTCGGGAGCCAGTTATGCTGATGTGGGCACGGGTGGTTTTGAGGACGGCCATGATCAATAAAATCAATGTCACGGATGGGAACAAGGTTTCCGTTCTCATATCCCCATTCACGGGCCTGATTATAAGCACCTCTGCGTCCATCTCTCCTACCCAACTGCGTGTGTGGTGCATCTACATCCGGCTAGGGGGGGATTTATTTTCTCTACATGAGGCCATTAAAAAAATAAAGCCACTCCCCGTTACTCAATTATTTATATGGCATATGCGCAGAAGCTCCTCAATGTCGTCGTCATTGTGTGAGTGGTAGTGCTTTCCAAGCAGCTCAATCTCCATCTCCTCTATTGAAGATAAATAGTTCTGAATTCTCCAGGCATCGAGCTTTCCTGGGTTTTTTTCCATGTCGTCATGGGCATCTATTAGTTCGCCTGTAGAGCGCTTTTTAAAGCATATTCCTGCTCCGTGCTTTTTGAACCTCCAAGACTCCTGATTAATTTTTATAACCCCATGTTTCGGCCAGCTTTTTCCATTCTTTGCCAGTACCAGGTAGGCGCACACTAATTGCTGCTGAATATCCGAAAAGTCTTTGGTTATCTCAATGAATTCTTTTTTTGTAATTTTTTTCATGAGCACCTCGACTCATACATATCATTCTCAAGTTTCTTTGCGACTTCTGGATCAACTTCATGCACTATAACTGGAGCCTTGGGCATACCTGCTTTGCTCGCAGCCTGAGCTCTATGATGCCCGTCGATTATTATTATCTGACCATTGACCTCTGCTACATCCACCGGGTGATCATGATCGTAGCCGTTCTTTCGCATCCTTGAAGCAAGTTTGTCAACTTTATTTCGCGACATTTCTGCGCGGCTCTGCCTGGACCTTAGGTTTCTTGGGTCAATTTCTTTCGGTTTGTCTGGGCAGATCTCACAACTGCATACTGTGTCACCCATTTTTTTAGATAGACCTAGCGGGTCGATCCAGGAAATAGGATTGGGGGAGTAGACAAATAAATTTAAGCCGCCAGAATATTTTATAGGGTCGCTGCTTATAAACCTGCCAAGTTGGAAGTCAAAATATCGATAGCGATTGTAGTGCAGCCCCGTCTCATGGTCGTGGTACTGCCCTTGGAAGCGAATCGGGTTACCTAGGCCGTGCTGCTTGGCCCACGCCGAGCGCTCTTCGCGCACCTCACCCCAGGCCTTGTACTGTCCGGCCCAAGCGACATTGCCTTGCTCATCGGTCAGTTCCATAGGCGTGCCGAGGTGGTCGCAGTGATACCAGGCAATCGCCTCGAACGGCTGTGGTTTCACCTCGGTATGCCACAGCGGATCCTGCTCGAAGTCGTACTCGCGCTGACTCCAGTCCGGCACCTTGTGCAGCCGGATCGGGCTCTTGCGCAGGGCCTGGGCAACCGGCACGAAGCTGCCCGGCTCATACAGGTAATGCACCGTACGCCCGGTATCGCCTTCATCGAGAGGCGGTGAGCTTTCCCAGGCTAGCGTGTCACCATCCCAACCGAACAGGGTGAAGCCACAGCCGAGTTCGCGCTGGCGCTTGGCCCGTTGCAGCTGGTTCCAGCCGGTGCCCGCCTCGGGGCGATCCCAGAAATGCGCCACCGAATACTTGTGCAGGCGTCGGCCCAGGGCGTCGTAGCTGTAGTCAACCTTGAGCTTGTCATCGTTGTATGAGGCCAGCCGGTCGAACAGGTCCCAGGTGAAGTGGGCATGGGACCCGTTGTGCAACCGGTGGATCAGGTTGCCGCGTTCGTCGTATTTGTAGTGAGTCCCGGCGTACTCGCGCAGCAGGTTGTCCATCAGCTTGTTACGGCGTGGATCGGCTTCCAGCGGGCGATTCAGCTCCTGAGTCTTCTGGTCCAGCAGGTTGCCGGCCGGGTCGAAGGCGAAGGTTTCCACGCCCAGGCGGCTGGTGGCCTTGAGCAGGCGGCCTACCGGGTCGTACTGGTACTCCAACGGACCACGACGGCTGTCGTTGATGTTGGTCAACTGGCTGGCAGCGTCGTAGCGGTACTGACGCTTGAGCAACGTGGACTGGCCGTCATGGCTGCCCAGCAGCTGCTCCTGCAAACGCCCGGCCGGGTCCCAGGCCTGGGTCTGCATCAACTTATTGCCCTGATGCCGCACGATTTCGCGGTGCAGGTCATCGCGCTCGTAGGCCAGCATTTCGTGCTGGTCGAGGGTCATGCCGAGCAGGTGGCCACTGCCGTAAGTCAACCAGCTGACCTTGTGGCCGTCCGGGCGAATCGTCGCGGTGCGCTGGTTGAGCGCGTCGTACTGGTGCTGCCACACCGCAACCATCGGCGTGCCGGTGGCCAGGTAATACTGATGCTCGCGGCTCAGGTTGCCGGCGTCATCAAAGAACCATTGCAGCTTGCTGGCGGCGTTCACTGCCTGGATCAGTTGGCCGTTGCCGTCGTAGGCGAAGGTTTCGCGCTGGCTCTGGTTACCCAGGCGGGCCGTACGCTCACTCAATCGGCCCATGGGGTCGAAGGTCAATTCGATACGGCGCTGGCCAACCTGGGTCGAGGCGAGGCGACCGCTATGCGGGTCGTACTGGTAGCGGGTGACCAGGCCATCGAAGCCGGTCTCCTGCAGCAGCCGGCCCACCGGGTCGTAGAGGAAGGTGGCCTTGCTCGCGTTCTCGTTTTCCAGGCCGATCAAGCGGCCAAGCTTGTCCCAGCGATAACGCAGGGTGTGTTCGTTGGCGTCGATGCGTTCGCTCAGCAGGCCTGCGGCGCTGTAGGCCCAGGTGGTGCAGCGCTCGAGGGCATCGACATGCGCCAGCAGACGGCCTTCGGCATCGTAGTTGAAGCGCTCTTCGGTCTTGTCGGGATGGGTGACCTTGGCCAGTTGCCCGGCCTGGTATTCGTAGGCGGTCGTGTAGCCCGCCGCATCGGTGAAGTCGGTCAGCTGGCCAAGGGTGTTGTAGGCCCAGGCACTGCTCTTGCCCGAGCAGTCGGTGTACTCAAGCAACTGCCCGGCGTCGTTGTAGGCGAGTGTCTTTTCGTTGCCCAACGCATCCTTGATCGCCTTGACCAACCCGGCCGGGGTGTAGGCGAACTCGGTCTTGTTACCCAGCGGATCGACGCTTTCGACCAGGTTGCCGCGCTCGTCATAGTCGCGTAGCCACAAGCCACCCTCGGCATCGCGCAGTTTGATCGGCTGGTCGTGATCGTCGTAGGCGTAGTGCACCGTGCTGTGGTCGGCGCGGATGTGCTGCAGCAGGTTGCTGCGTTCATCGTAGGCGTAGCGGTCCTGGCTGCCGTCGGGGTGCACGTGGCGGATGACGTTCTTGCGCGGGTCGCGGAACAGCCACTCCTCCCGGCCGTCCGGGTGGATCAGGCGGTAGGTGTAGCCCAGGGCGTCGTAGTAGTGCCAGGTCTCCTGGCCGTGGGCATCGGTGACATAAGTCAGGCGGATGTTCGGGTCCCAGGCCAGGCGGGTCTCGAAGCTGCCGTCGTCGGCCCAT
>NZ_JBDJLM010000114.1:0-9590 GCF_039673365.1 Pseudomonas sp. TWI923
GTTTGGGGCAATCCTGACATCGTGGGAGCGGGCTTGCCCCGCGATACGTTTGGCCGCTTGTGCAACGCCTGGAGCAGATGCGGTGCTAGTTCAAGTACGGCTCATCTTCGATAACGATGTTGACGGCATACCAAAGGCCATCCGGCCCCTGGGCCAGATCGTAGCTGACCAGCTGGCCTTCACGGATTATCGCGGTGCCATCGCCCACCGCACTTTGCAAGAAAATAACCTCGCTTTCACTTGGCACAACTTGGCCCGTATCCACTTTTGCAACGGTAGCGGGGCCAGAATGCACAGCTTTTGTTGCCATGATCTTCACCTCCCATCGCAGCGGGTTGCGCAGAGCCACACATTGGCAAGTTACTCAGCCCTCACTTGTGCCGCCTGCATGCCCTTTTGCCCCTTCTCGGCAACATAGGTGACTTTCTGCCCTTCTTTCAGGGATTTGAAGCCATCCGACTCGATTGCCTTGAAATGCACGAACAGATCTTCCCCCCCGGCTTCTGGAGTAATGAATCCAAATCCTTTCTCGTCGTTGAACCACTTCACAGTCCCGCTTTCTCTATCCGACATGTTCTTCACCCTCGATAGCTGCTTATGCCTGGTGTACACAGGACACCGATGTCGAAACCAATCATCGGAGCCCCGTGGCAATCCCGCTACTAGCATTTTTATCAGGCGAGCAATGCCCGACCGCCGTATGACGCACTACCGCAGTTCCGCCAATGCGCCAGCAGCAAGAGCATGCGAGCGCTGCCGCGCCAGCGGATCATGAATACGGCAATCGATCATCAGTTCATCTGCCCCGGTCTGTTCGATCAGCGAGCGCAACCCTTCCCTCACCCGCTCCGGCCCACCGGCAATGGTGCAGGCCATCACCTGCTCCAGCACGGCCCGCTCATGGCCAGGCAGGCCTTCGACATACCCCTCTTGAGGTTTGGGCAACAGCCCGTAACGCCCCACATGCAGGTCAAGCATCCACTTGCGGTGCGAGCTGGCCAGGTAGTCGGCTTCGGCATCGCTGCCGGCGGCGAAGATATTCACACCCACCATCACATAGGGCCTGGCCAGTTGCGCCGAAGGTTTGAAGTTGGCGCGGTAATGGGCAATAGCCTGCAGCAGGTAGCGCGGCGCGAAGTGCGAAGCGAAGGCATAGGGCAAGCCAAGCCTGGCCGCTAGGTCGGCGCCGAACAGGCTGGAGCCGAGAATCCAGATCGGCACGTCATGCTGCCCGGGCACACCGCGCACCGGGCGCTGGCCGTTGTCGGCGAGGTAGTCGCGCAGCTCGCCGATATCGGTTTCAAAGTCGCGCTCGGGCGCCGCGCCGCGCAAGGCACGTACGGTCGGGCCGGAGGTACCGGGGGCACGACCCAGGCCCAGGTCGATGCGCCCGGGGTGCAGGGTATCGAGGGTGCCGAACTGCTCGGCCACCACCAGCGGTGCATGGTTGGGCAGCATGATGCCGCCAGCGCCGACGCGGATCTGCCGGGTGGCGTTGGCGACTTCGTTGATCACCAGCGACGTGGCGGCAGAACCGATGCCGGGCATGTCGTGGTGTTCGGCGATCCAGTAGCGGCGGTAGCCGTGCTGTTCGACGTGGCGGGCAAGCTGGCGGGTTTCTTCGATCGCGTCGGCGTAGGTCTTGCCTTCGCCGATCATGACCAGGTCCAGTACGGACAGGGCTGTCATGGGAGCTCCACAGAGATTTTGCGTGACAGCAGAGTGTCCGGGGTGGGTGGCGCGGGATAAAGCCGGGTGGCGGCCCAGGACTGGGGCCCTGGATTCCCCAAAGGCTACGCGCTTGCTGTGTAGGAGCGGCCTTGTGTCGCGAAAGGGGTGCGCAGCAGCCCCAACAATCTTGAGGTGAATCTACGATCCTGGGGGCGCTTCGCACCCCTTTCGCGACACAAGGCCGCTCCTACAGGGCCTCCCAGGGCACCCCGGCCTGCCAGCTTTCGACCAGCAGATCGATGAACCCGCGCACCCGCGGCGACAGGTGCCGCTTGCTGGGGTAGACGATGCGGATCGGGTCGGCCGGCGGGCGATAGTCGTGCAGCACTTCGACCAGCGTCCCGGCGCGCAGGTCATCGCCGGTGATGTAAGTGGGCAGGTGAATCAGCCCGAACCCGGCTCGCGCGCCATCGAGCATCGCCTCGGAGCTGTCGATGTTCAGCCGCCCCGGCTCCTCGCACAGGTGCAGCCCGGCGTCGGTGCGAAAACGCCACGGGCTGGACTTTTCACCGGCCAGGAAGGCGATCTTGTCATGCCCGTACAAATCAGCCGGCACCTGTGGCGTGCCGTGGCGCTGCAGGTAGTCGGGCGAGGCACAAGTGACGAACTGCTGCCAGGCCACGGTGCGCGTCAGCAGCTGCGAATCCTCTTTCGGCGCGCCGATGCGCACCGCCACGTCGACGCCCTCCTCGACCAGGTCGACGAAGCGGTCGGTAAAGCGGATATCGGCGCGCAGCTCGGGCCACAGCTTGAGGTAGCGGTCGAGGATCGGCAGCACATGGCGCTGGCCGAACGACAATGGCGCGGTCAGGCGCAAAGTGCCGGTAGGCTGGCCCCGGCGCTGGGCCATGGTCGACTCGACTTCATCGAGGTCGTCGAGGATCTGCCGCCAGCGCTCGAAGGCCACCAGCCCCTCGTCGGTCAGGCTCAGCTTGCGCGTGGTGCGGTTGAGCAGCCGCACCGCCATGCGTGCTTCCAGCCGGGCGATGCTCTTGCCCACCGCCGAGCGGGTCAGGCCCAGGCTGGCGGCGGCAGCGGTGAAACTGCCGGCCTTCACGGCGCTGACGAAGGCGGCGATATCGCCGAAGCGGTTGGGTTCCATGCTGTATTCCCGAACAAGACAAGCCAGCTAAATGGGTGCGCAACCGCAGATTGCAAGGCCGCCGCCCTCAGCGCCCGGCCTCGGCGGCATGCCCCAGCGATTGGCTGGCCCAGGCCGCCAGCGGCAAGGGTGGCTGCTGGTCGAGGATGCGCCGCCAGATCAGGCTCAGCTTGGCGCCATCGAACAGCGAAGCCGCACCGCCGCCGATCCAGCCCCTGGGCTGAATCACCTGCCATTGGCCGGCGGCGTCACGCTGGGCCATCTGGAAGCGGAAACTGTAGTTGCCTGGCACCCCCATGCGCAGATCGGTGACCACCAGCGCGTCACCGACCACGTCGTAACGCAGCCAGTCGCCAGTGAACCAGCGCAGGCGTTCGTGCAGCGGCACGCTGGTCAGCACCTTGCCGGCCTCGAGGTTGCGCGGCTGGCGCAGCATCTCGGGCGGCTCACGGTCGAACAGGCTACTGACGCCCTCGTAGTAATCGCCATCCGGGGTTTTCGCCAACATCCGCCAGACCAGGCTGTTGAAGGCCATCGGCACGGCGCGTACCTCGCTGGCAACGATGCCCTGCTGCGCCAATGCCTGGCTGAAGCGCTGCTCGGCGACCATGCGCCCGGCCAGGCCAAAGCCCAGGTAAACCGTGCTGAACGCCAACGCCAGGGACAGCACGCCGACCGCCCTGCCCTGCAGGCCCTTGAACGCTGCGTACAGCACCGCCAGCAACAACGGCACGGTGTACACCGGGTCGATGATGAACACCGCTGCCCAGCTTTGCGGTGTGGGCTGCAAGGGCCAGAGCAACTGGGTGCCATACACCGTGAACGCATCGAGGATCGGGTGGGTGACCAGCACCAGCCAGAACGCCAGGAACAACCGCGGCCAGCGGTAGCCCTTGTACGGCCAGTAGCGCTGCCCCAGCCAGGCGACCGTCCAGGCCATCAACAGCGCAAGCCCGGTAAGGACGAACAGCGAATGGGAAAAGCCTCGGTGGAAGGTCATCTGCGACACCGGGTCGGCGTAGCGGATCAGCACGTCGAGGTCCGGCAAGGTGGCCAGGGCGGCGCCGTAAAACAGTGAACGGCGACCTTGAATACGGCCCAGCACAGCGCCTTGCAGGGCGGCGCCGAGTACAGCTTGCGTCAGTGAATCCAATGCACATCTCCATGAAAAACGCGGCGCAGCATTCAGTCTGCGGGTAACAATTGCAAGCCCAGGTACAGGCTGAGCATCCCTTCAAGGCGCAGCGGATCGACTTCGCCCAGCTCGGCGATGCGCTCCAGCCGATAGCGCAGGCTGTTGCGGTGAATCCCTAAGGCATCGGCGCAGGCCTGGCTCTGCCCATCATGGGCGCACCAGGCGCGCAGCGTGGCCAGCAGCTGGCCGCTGGCATCCTTGGCGCGCACGCGCAGCAAGGGCTCGAGCAGTTCGTCCAGGGCATCGTCATTGCGGTGGCGCCAGAGCAGCGCCGGCAGGCGGTAGCGGGCCAGCGACAGCAGGCGCTCGCCTGGCAGCACTTCGCGCCCGTAGGCCAGCAGGTCGCGCACTCGCCGGTAGCCGCGGCGCAGCTGCTCCAGGCTTTGCGCCGGGCTACCCAGGGCCAGGCGTTCGACCACCCAGCCATGGCGATGCAGGCGCTCAAGCAAGCGCGGCTCGTCCAACGCCACGTTGGCCGGGCGGCACCATAGCAGCGATTGGCGCGCGGGGCTCACACACCAGCTGTCTGGATAGCGGCTCATCAGCCAGGCCGACAAGGCTTCGGCCGGGGGCCCGGCCTGCAGCTCGAACAGGCAGGGAATGCGTGGCAGGTTGGGTTTGAGCCCGAGCTGCTGGGCCTCATCGACCAGCCGGGGGGATTCGCCGCTGCCGCCGAGCAGCAGGGCCAGCAGGTCGTCGCAACGCTGGCGGCGCCATTGCTGCTCCACCTGCAAATGGCGCTGGGCCAGGAGCATTTCGGCGGTCATGCGCACCAGCTCGGCGTAGGTGCGCAGTTGCTGCGGGTCGCCGGTCAGGCCGAGCACGCCGATCAGCCGGTCATCGAGCATCAGCGGCAGGTTGACCCCGGGCTGCACACCCTTCAGGCACTTCGCGGCGTCCACGTCGAGCTCGACGATCCGCCCGTTGGCCAGCACCAGCTGGGCGCCTTCGTGGCGGGTGTTGATGCGTTCCGGCTCGCCGCTGCCGAGGATCAGCCCCTGGCTGTCCATCACGTTGACGTTGCACGGCAGGATGGCCATCGCCCGGTCGACGATGTCCTGGGCCAGGTCGTGGTCCAGTTCGAACATGAGCAGGTCCTTAAGGTTGCCTGGGGTTGGTCGGCGGCACAGCAGGCTGTGGCTGGGGCTGTGCAAAAGCACAAAGACAGTGGCGCTACACTCCCCGAGACTCGTCAGGGCGAGCGCCGAAACAGGCGACGCGGTGACAACCATAACAAAAGAGAACCCGATCATGGCACACAGCCCCGCCCCTGACCAAGGCAACGACGTCACCCGCAACGCGCTGTACCGGCGCATCACCCTGCGGCTGATTCCGTTCATTTTCATCTGCTACCTGTTCAACTACCTGGACCGCGTCAACGTCGGCTTCGCCAAGCTGCAGATGCTCGACGCGCTCAAATTCAGCGAAACCGTATACGGCCTAGGCGCCGGTATCTTCTTCATCGGCTACGTGCTGTGCGGCCTGCCCAGCAACCTGGCGCTCAACCGCTTCGGCCCGCGGCGCTGGATCGCGCTGATGATGATCGCCTGGGGCAGCCTGAGTACCTGCCTGCTGTTCGTCACCACCCCCACCGAGTTCTATGCCTTGCGCCTGCTCACCGGCGCCGCCGAGGCGGGCTTCTTCCCCGGCGTGGTGCTGTACCTTTCGCGCTGGTTCCCGGCGGCGCGCCGGGGCCGGATCATGGCCCTGTTCATGTCGGCGATCCCGGTGTCCGGCCTGCTGGGCGGGCCGTTCTCCGGCTGGATCCTGCAGCACTTCGCTGCGGGCCAGGGTGGCCTGGCCGGTTGGCAGTGGATGTTCCTGATCCAGGGCCTGCCGACCGTGGCACTGGGTGCGCTGGCCATCGTGCTGCTGAGCGACGGCTACCAGAAAGCCCCTTGGCTGAGCCCGGCAGAACGCCAGCTGATCGAGGCAGACCTGGCAGCCGATGCCGCGAGCAAGCCGGCCACCAGCGGTGACGGCGTGCTCGCCGTGCTGACCAACCCGTTGATCTGGACCTTCGGCTTCGTCTACTTCTGCATCCAGAGCGGCGTGTATGCCATCAACTTCTGGCTGCCGTCGATCATCAAGAACATGGGCTTCGACAACCCGCTGCTGATCGGCTGGCTGAGCGCCATTCCGTACCTGCTGGCCGGGGTGTTCATGATTCTGGTGGGCCGCTCGGCAGACCTGCGTAACGAGCGGCGCTGGCATTTGGTCGTGCCGATGCTGATGGGCGCCCTGGGCCTGCTGATCGCGGTCAACTTCGCCGCCCAGCCGACCATTGCCATCCTCGGCCTGTCGATCGCCACCATGGGTGCGCTGACCGGCCTGCCGATGTTCTGGCCGATGCCGACCGCGCTGCTCAGCGCCGGCACCGCCGTGGCGGGGTTGGCGGTGATCAACTCGGTCGGGCAGATGGCGGGCTTCCTCAGCCCGTACCTGGTGGGGTTCATCAAGGACCAGACCGGGTCGACCGATGCGGCGCTGTATGCCCTGGCAGGCTTGATCGTACTGGGTAGCCTGGTGGCGCTGCGGGTTTCGCGCTCGGGTAATCCCGCGTTCGCCCGCGCTCGTTAGCAAACCCGCTCCCACATGTACTGCATAACAGCTGTAGGAGCGGCCTCGTGTCGCGAAAGGGCTGCGCAGCAGCCCCGGCGATTTTTGTTGCGTAGCTGAAAACTGGGGCCGCTTCGCGACCCTTTCGCGACACAAGGCCGCTCCTACAAAGGCAGTTGCTCCCACGCTCTTGGATCACAGGACTCCAGCGTGGGAGCGGGCTTGCCCCGCGATGCTTTCAATGCCGGGCCTGCGCTTTCCAGCCTGCCTCATGCAAGGCAGTCAGCAGTGTGTCGCCATCGAGCCCCGGCACCACCGCCCCGCCCTTGCCGACCATCGCCCTCCCCGCCAGCAGCGCATTGACAATCGCCTCCTCCACCGCCTCCGCCGCCGCCATGAACAGCGCCGAGATATGGTCGTTGTTGAGCATGCGCACCTGCGTGCACTGGGCCAGGTCCTTGCGCCCGTAGTCAGCCGGCGGCAGGCCCTGATTACCGGTGGAGAATGCCAGGAAGATATCGCCACTGGAGTCCTCGGTACCGCCACCGGTGCGGGCAATCCCGATCGACGCCCGTTGCGCCAGCCGCTGGCATTGGTGCGGCAGCAACGGCGCATCGGTGGCGATCACCACCACAATCGAGCCCATGCCCGGCGTGCCCTGTTCACGCTCGGCGAAGGGCGACGGCAGGTGCCCGAACTGGCGACCGACCGGGTAGCCATCGATGCGCAACTCCTGGCGCTGGCCGTGGTTGGCCTGCACCAACGCCCCGACCGTCCAGCCGCCCTGCTGCGCTGGCAACTGCCGCGAGGCGGTGCCGATACCGCCCTTGAACTCGTGGCAGATCATCCCGGTGCCGCCGCCCACCGGGCCTTCGGTAACCGCGCCGGGGGTAGCGTTGTCCAGCGCCTGGCGCACCTGCAACGGGGTCACGTGCTGGCCCCAGATATCGTTGAGCAGCCCGTCGTAGGTTTCCATCACCACCGGCATGCACCAGTACACGGCGTCATCCGCCAGGCGCTCACGCTCGGCAGCGATCAGTGCATCGCGCACCACGCCAACGCTGTGGGTGTTGGTAATGGCGATCGGCGTGGTCAAAAGGCCCGCCTCGCGGATCCACTCAAGGCCGGTGGCATCGCCATTGCCGTTGAGCACATGACAGCCGGCAAAGCACGGCGCCAGGCGCGCGGCACCGGGGCGCGGCTCGATCACGGTCACCCCGGTGCGGATCGGCGCCGGGCGTTGTTCATCCAGCAGGGTGCTGTGGCCAACCCGCACGCCCGGCACATCGGTGATGGCATTGAACGGGCCCGGGGTGCCGTGGCCGAGGGTAATGCCCAATTGACGCGCACGCATGTCTACTCCTTGGATGCTCACAATTTCTGGAAGGTCGGGCTGAGCCGGCCGTGGGTGCTGTAGAGGATGACCGACACCGCCAGCAGCCCGAACAGGATCAGCAGGTCGCGCAGCGAGGCCTGTTGCAGCAGGGTCACCAGCAGCCAGCCGGCGCCGCTGACGGCCAGCAGCGCCGGCAAGGGCCACAGCGGCATGCGGTACGGGTGTTCGCGGTCGCGGCGCAGTACCCGGCTGCATAGGGCGCAAGCGGCCACTACCAGGTAGATCAGCAGCAGCAACAGCACGGTGAACGAGGTCAGCTCTTCGAGGCTGCCGGACAGGCTCAGCAAGGCCGAGGGGATGGCCAGGAACAGCGTGGCCAGCCACGGCGATTCCCAGCGCGGGTGGATCACGGTGAAGGCGCGGTTGAGGGCCGGTGTCCAGATGGCATCGCGGCCACTGCTGTACACCACCCGGCCAACCTGGATGACGATGGCGACGATGGCATTGAACACCGACAGGAAGATCCCGGCGCTGACCAGCCGTGCGAGGGTTTGGTTGCCATGGGTGGTCAGCAGGTAGCCGATCGGGTCGCCGCTGGCCAGCATCGCGTCAAGCGACGGCGCACCGATCAGCAGGGCGGCCAGCGGGATGACTTCGATGGCCACCACCACGACCAGCGACCACAGCACCGCCCGGTGCACGGTGCGCCCGCCGTCCTTCATGTCTTCGGCCAGCAGCACCGCGCCGCCGTAGCCGTTGAAGGCGAACAACGCCATGCCTACCGCCCCCAGCACCAGCGCCCAGGGAGCGGTCACCAGGGCCCCCTGCTCCAGCACTTGCGGCTGCAGCAGGCTGGCCGCCGGCTGGCTGGCATTGCCGAAACCCAGTGCGACGATCACCAGCAATGCGGCCACCTCGCAGATCAGGAACAGCCCGGTGATCCAGGCATTGAGGCGGATATTGAGAATGCCCAGGGCATAGCTGGCGACCACAATCACCAGGGCCACGCTCTGGGTATCGAAGCCTGTGCCCAAGGCGTTATTGAGGTAGGTGGCGGCACCGGCCGCCAGCACCGGCGGGATGAACAGCATCGAGGCCAGCACGGTGAGGAAGGTGGCATAGCCTGCCAGCCCGCCGAACACCCGCTTGGCGTACACGTACTCACCGCCGGCGGTGCTGTGGGCGCGGCCCAGCTCGGCGTAGCACCAGGCGAACATCAGCGCCAGCAGCGCCGCCATGAGAAAGGACAGGAACGCGCCGCTGCCGGCTTGCTGGATGGCGAACGGGGCGATGACGAACACGGAACTGGCTGGGGTGACCGCCGAAACGGTGATGGCGACCACATCGGGCATACCCAGGCGCTGCTTGAGTGCGCTCGCGGGCACTTCGCTGGAGCTCATGGCGTTTTTCCTCTGATTGTTATTGGTAGTGAGGGCAAAACAGGGTCGTGCGGCCGCTGGACCTGGCTGGACTGTAGGCGGGTGGGCGCTGGGCGCCAATTACCCTATGGGGGTACGCCCCTTGACTGGATGACAGAAAAATTCCAAGACTGCGTAGCCCTTTTTCCAGCAACGCCGCCAACTGCCTGTAGGAGCGGGGGGGGGTGGGGGCTCGGGGGGGCGAGGGGGCGCGGGGGGGGGGGGGGGGAGAGGGGGGAAGGGGGGCGC
>NZ_JBDJLM010000115.1:0-9384 GCF_039673365.1 Pseudomonas sp. TWI923
GGGGACCCCGGAGCGCAGCGCAGGGGCCGTATGATGGGAGCGGGCGGCTTTGGTTACTTTGGCCAAGACCAAAGTAACCCGCCGTAAGGGCGGAAAGGTGACTAAAAGTCGACATCGCCGCCGAATGCGCATACATCTACAAAAACCAACACCCTGAAACCCGAACCCGAACCCGAACCCGAACCCGAACCCGAACCCGAACCCGAACCCGAACCCGAACCCCACTCAACGAATGAAATGCACCTTCCCGCTATCATCATTCCCCATATAAATCCCATACACCCCCGCCTGCCGCTCAAGAATGTACCGCTCCAAGATCTGCCGAATTGCCGGGTAGTAGATCTGGTCCCAAGGAATCTCGTCAGGCTCGAAGAACTTGTAGGCCAGAGTCTCAGCCCCATACTTCCCGGTCTCTTCAGTCGCAATGGCGCGGAAGATGATGTACACCTCGCTGATCTGCGGCACGCTGAAAATCGAGTAAGGCGAGACGATCTCGCCCCGCACGCCACTCTCTTCCCATACCTCGCGCAGCGCCGCCTGCTCGGTGGTCTCGCCGGCCTCCATGAACCCCGCCGGCAAGGTCCAGGTCCCCGGCCGCGGCGCAATGGCCCGCTGGCACAACAGGTACTTGCCATCACGCTCGATGATGCAGCCGGCGATGATCTTCGGGTTGATGTAGTGGATATAGCCGCACCCGGTGCAGTGCAAGCGTTCGTGGGTATCGCCTGTGGGGACGCCCCGGGCCAGTTCCGTGGTGCAGTGCGGGCAGTAGCGCGGGGCGGTGGGCATGGTCAGCGGCCTATGCGAGGGTCCTTGAGGGGCAGGGGAGCGACGATTTCGCGGACCTTGGCGTTGTCGTCCTGTTTCTGGCGCAGATAGTCCAGTGCCACTTTTGCAGCGGCGCGTACATGGTCGACCGAGGCCTGGTGAGCGACTTGCGGGTCGCCGCTCTTGATCGCCTCGACGATCTTTTCCATTTCACGGTTGCTGGCGCTGCGGCGGTTCTCTTGCGACACCGAGGTGGCGCGCAGGTAGCTGATGCGCGCCTGCAACTGGCGCAGCTGCTGGGCGGCCACCTGGTTGCCCGAGCCTTCGAGCAGCACGTCGTAGAAGCCTTGCACCGAGTCGAGCACCTGCTGCAGCTCGCCGTCTTCCAGCGCCTCGCGGTTGACTTCCAGGGCGCGCTCCAAGGCGCGGATGTCCTTGGTCTTGGCGTTGAGGGTGAACAGCTGGACGATCAGGCCTTCGAGCACGCAACGCAGCTCGTAGATGTCGCGGGCGTCTTCCAGGGTGATGATGGCCACGCGCGGGCCCTTGGCGTCGGCGAACTCGACCAGGCCTTCGGATTCGAGGTGGCGCAGGGCTTCGCGGACCGAGGTGCGGCTGACGCCGAGGCGATCGCAGAGGTCGCGCTCGACCAGGCGATCGCCCGGCAGCAGGTGGAAGTTCATGATCGCGCTGCGCAGTTTGTCCAGCACGATTTCACGCAGGGTAACGGGGTTGCGGTTGACCTTGAAGCTGTCGTCGAGTGGCTGGCGTTTCATCAGGGGCGCTCTTTTATGAGGCTGTTGCGCCAACATCGCGAAGGGCCACGAACCGTGGCGCTCCTTGCAGTGGTTCGAAACAGCCCGTTGTTAACGGGTTGACTCTGCATCGGCTTCGGCGAAGGCCTCGCGGGCCAGGCGGAAACTGTCCACCGCCGCAGGTACGCCGCAATAAATGCCGACTTGGAGCAGGATCTCGCGAATCTGTTCACGGCTCAGGCCATTGCGCAAGGCGCCACGGATGTGCAGCTTGAGCTCGTGGGGCCGGTTGAGCGCGGAAATCATGGCCAAGTTTATCATGCTGCGCTCTTTGAGCGACAAGCCATCGCGGCCCCAGACATGGCCCCAGCAGTACTCGGTAACCAGCTCCTGGAGCGGCTTGGTGAACTCGTCGGCGTTCTGGATCGAGCGATTGACGTAGTCCTCGCCCAGTACCTGGGTGCGGATCTGCAGGCCTTTCTCGTACTTTTCGTTGCTCATCTGCCGAGGTCCTTGAACGTTGAATGAAAAGGGGGGCCGCAACCGAAGGTGAGGGGGTATGCGCGGCCCCCGGAAACTGTGGGGCAGCATCGCGGGGCAAGCCCGCTCCCACGCAGGCGAGTTCGTGGGAGCGGGCTTGCCACGCGATGGAGTATCAACCCAGCGGCGGCAGGGCGCCGAGCTTGCCCTTGTGGTACACCATCGGGGTAACCGGGTCGGCAGGCAGCACCAGGTTCTTCACCGCGCCGACGATGATCGCGTGGTCGCCGCCGTCATACTCGCGCCACAGTTCGCACTCGATGATCGCCGTGGCCTTGGTGAGCAACGGGTTGCCCAGTTCGCTCAGCTGCCAGTCGATGCCCTTGGCCTTGTCCTTGCCCTTGCCGGCGAAGGCATAGGCCTCGGCGGTCTGGTCGGCGGACAACAGGTGGATGGCGAACTGCTTGCTGTCGCGCAGGATCGGGTAGGTGTCCGAGGCGTAGTTGGGGCAGAACAGCACCAGCGCCGGCTCGATCGACAGCGCGCTGAAAGCGCTGGCGGTGATGCCGACGATGGCGCCGTCGGCGTCCAGGGTGGTGACCACGGTGACACCGGACGGGAACGAGCCCATCACGTCTTTGTAGATGCCGGGTTCGATCATCTCGTGTTCCTCCTAGCGCATCACGAACGGGTCGGGCATGGGCGCGGTGGAGAGGTTGATCCACACCGTCTTCAGCTCGGTATAGGCAAGCACCGAATCGATGCCGCTCTCACGGCCATAGCCGCTGTTCTTGAAACCGCCGATGGGGGCCATGGCCGATACCGCGCGGTAGGTGTTGACCCAGATGATCCCGGAACGCACGTCGCGGGCCAGGCGGTGGGCGCGCCCCAGGTCGCGGGTCCAGATGCCGGCGGCCAGGCCGAACTGGGAGTCGTTGGCCATCGCCAGGGCCTGTTCCTCGGTCTTGAAGCGGATCACCGCTGCGACCGGGCCGAACACTTCTTCCTGCATGATGGTCATCGAGTTGCTGTCGCACTCGAACAGAGTCGGCTCGTAGAACCAGCCGTCACCTTCGACCTCGGCACGCTTGCCACCCATGCGCAGCGTGGCGCCTTCGGCCTTGGCCGCGGCCACCAGGCCCTCGATCACGGCCAGTTGCTGGGCGGTGGCGATGGGGCCCATCTCGCTGCGTTCGTCCTGCGGGTTGCCGATGCGGATGCTTTTGGCGCGGGCGATCAGGCGTTCGACGAACTCGTCGAAGATCTCGTCCTGCACCAGCAGGCGCGAACCGGCCACGCAGCTTTGCCCGGAGGCGGCATAGATGCCGGCCACGGCGCCGTTGATGGCGCTGTCCAGGTCCGCGTCGGCGAAGATGATGTTCGGCGACTTGCCGCCCAGCTCCAGCGACAGCTTGGCGAAGTTCTCGGCGCTGCTGCGCACCACATGGCGGGCGGTGGCGGCGCCGCCGGTGAAGGCGATCTTGCGCACCAGCGGGTGGCGGGTGAGGGCGGCGCCGGTGCTTGGGCCGTAGCCGGTCACCACGTTGACCACGCCTGCCGGGAAGCCGGCTTCGAGGGCCAGGCGGGCCAGCTCGAGGATGGTCGCCGAGGCGTGCTCGGAGGGCTTGAGCACGATGGTGTTGCCGGCGGCCAGGGCCGGGGCCAGCTTGATCGCGGTCAGGTACAGCGGGCTGTTCCAGGGGATGATCCCGGCCACCACGCCAATCGGCTCGTGCACGGTGTAGGCGAACAGGTCCGGCTTGTCCAGCGGCAGGGTGCCGCCTTCGAGCTTGTCGGCCAGGCCCGCGGTGTAGTGGAAGAACTCCGGCAGGTAGCCGACCTGGCCGCGGGTTTCGCGAATCAGCTTGCCGTTGTCACGGCTCTCGAGCTGGGCCAGGTGTTCCTTGTTCTCGGCGATCAGGTCGCCCAGGCGGCGCAGCAGTTTGCCCCGGGCGGTGGCGGTGAGGCCGCGCCAGGCAGAGCCTTCGAAGGCGCGCTGGGCGGCCTGCACGGCCAGCTCGACGTCGGCTTCGGCGGCGTCTGGCAGTTGCGCCCAGGCCTGGGCGGTGGCCGGGTCGAGGCTGTCGAAGGTCTTGCCGCTCTGGGCATCGAGCCACTGGCCGTCGATGCACATCTGGAAACGAACGAGGGTCATGCAACAATCCCCTTGGCGGATTCGGTGAGGGTGCGGGCTTGCTTGAGGAAGTCCAGCAGCATCTTGTTGACTTCGCGCGGCGCTTCCACCGGCATCATATGCCGTTGCTCGGCGAGGACCACGCTCTGCGCACCGGGAATACGCGCGGCGAGCTGGCGGGTCATGGCCGGGGTGGAGCCGCTGTCGAGTTCGCCGGTGGCGATCAGCGTCGGTACCTGGATGCTGCCCAGGTCGCCTTCGCGGTACATGTCCTGGGTGGCGAACAGCGAATAGGTGGTGTGGTAGCCCTGCGGGTCGTTGCTGGCCAGCACCTGGCGGATGGCGGCGACCTGGGCCGGGTTGGCGGCCTTGTATTCGCGGCTGAACCAGCGGTCGAGCGCTGCGTCGACGTTGGCGTCGGGGCCCTGTTCAAAGGCTTGCGCGGCACGGGCGATCACCCCGGCGCTCTGCTCGGGGGTGCGGTTGAACACGCTGTTGAGCACTACCAGTGCGGCCAGGCGCTGCGGGTAATTGAGCGCGAAGGCGCGGGCCACCAGGCCACCCATGGAAAAGCCGATCACGGTGGCCTGGGCGATCTGCAGGTGGTCGAGCAATTCGGCGAGCTGTTCGGCGTAGCCTTCGAGCGGCGTGTCGCTGGCGGGCACGCGGCTCTGGCCATGGCCGAGCATGTCGTAGGTGATGACGCGGTAGTCGTTGGTCAGGCCGACGATCTGCCCGCCCCACATTTCCTTGTTCAGGCCCACGCCGTGGATCAGTACCACGGGCTGGCCCTGGCCTAGATCCAGGTAACTGGTCCCGGCCGGTGTACGTTCAGCGACAGGCTGAATCATGGAGGGCGCTCCTTGAAGGTCGGGCGCGGCGGGTATGCTCGCCACGCCCAGGCCCGTCTTGGTTGTTGTTATTGAGCGTTGGCTTTTTCGGCAGCCAGTTCTTCCAGGTCGATGTAGCGGTTACCGATGCGTGGGTGCAGGCGGCCACCGTCGGCGGCGCCCAGCACCACGACGATCTCGTCGGCGCGCGGGGCGTCTTCGATCTGCATTTCCAGGGTGATGTAGTGCGAGCGCAGGCCTTCGTCGTCCTTCTGCATCATCGGGATCTGGATCGAGGTGCCCGGGCCGCCGCGCTTGTTGGTGAAGCTCAGGTAGCTCTTGGCCTGTACGGCTTCGCGGTAGTGGTTGCCGAAGCGCAGGGTGTGGATCACCGCCGAAGCGTGCTCGATTTCGCCGTCTGCGCCGACCACGGCGGCTTTGCCGTAGGCCTCGATCTTGTCGGCACCGCCGATGGCGGCGGTCAGGCGCTCGACCATCAGTGCGCCCAGCTCGGAGCAGTTGGCGCGGATCTCCGGCTTGAGGTCTTCAACGAAACCGCGACCGGCCCATGGGTTCTTGATCACCACGGCCAGGCCGACCATGGTCACCGGCTTGTCGGTGGCCTTGCCGCCTTCGATGCGGGTTTCTTCGGAGTAGGTGACGATCTTGCGGATTTCGAAACTCATGGGGGGCTCCTGGTGAGGGTTATCAGCTCTTGTTGTCTGATGGTATACCATAATATTTGATGTGCAAGGGGGGGCTGAAAATTTCGTTGGGAAGGGGACGAAAGGTCGGCTGATGCCTTGATATCTCTGCTGTCTGTACTGGCCTCTTCGCGGGTAAACCCGCTCCCACAGGTACCGCGCAATCTGCAAGGCAGCGCAAGTCGTGTGGGAGCGGGTTTACCCGCGAAGAGGCCAGTTGCCGTTGCGAAAAAAAGCCCGCTCACGCAGGCCGCAAAGGCCCACGGGAGCGGGCGTGTCCCGCAATGTTTCAGGCAAAGGGAATTCAGGCGAAGGCCGGCACCACTTCCTTGATGAACAGCTCCAGCGACTTTTTCTTTTCGGCGTGGGGCAGGCTGTTGTCGCACCAGAAGCTGAACTCGTCGACGCCGAGTTCCTGGTAGTACTTGATGCGCGCAATGATCTCTTCGGGGGTGCCGATCATGGTGTTCTTGCGGATGTTGTCCAGCTCGAACGCTGGCACTTCGGCGAACTTCGATTCAGGGCTGGGCTCCAGGAAGCCATTGACCGGGGTGGTCTTGTTGCCGAACCAGGCGTCGAAGGTGCGGTAGAAGCGCGAGATGGCCTGGGCGCCGACTTTCCAGCCTTCAGGCTCCGACGGGCTGTGCACGTGGGTGTGGCGCAGCACCATCAGTTGCGGGCGCGGCACATCCGGGTTGTTGTCCAGGGCGGCCTGGAACTTGTTCTTCAGGTCCAGCACTTCTTCGTCGCCCTTCATCAGCGGGGTGACCATGACATTGCAGCCATTGGCCACGGCGAAGTTGTGCGAGTCGGGGTCGCGGGCGGCGATCCACATCGGCGGCGTGGCGTTGAACGGCTTGGGCACGCTGGTAGAAGTGGGGAACTTGTAGACTTCGCCGTCATGGGCGTAATCGCCTTCCCACAGCTTGCGCACCACCGGCACCATTTCGCGCAGGGCCTTGCCACCGTCGGTGGCCGGCATGCCGTTGGCCATGCGGTCGAATTCGAACTGGTAGGCGCCGCGGGCCAGGCCCACTTCCATGCGACCGTTGCTGATTACATCGAGCAGGGCGCATTCGCCGGCCACGCGGATCGGGTTCCAGAACGGCGCGATGATGGTGCCGGCGCCCAGGCGGATTTTCTCGGTGCGTGCGGCGAGGTAGGCCAGCAGCGGCATCGGGCTCGGCGAGATGGTGTATTCCATGGCGTGGTGTTCGCCGATCCACACGGTGCTGAAACCGCCGTCTTCGGCCATCAAGGTCAGTTCGGTCAGGTCTTCGAACAGCTGGCGGTGGCTGACCTGTTCATCCCAACGTTCCATGTGCACGAACAACGAAAATTTCATGGGGCTTTCCTCGGAGCTTGTTGTTGTCGCCTGCCGGGGCAGGTTTTCAGATGGGTTGCATCAGGCGAAGGCTGGCAGGCTGGCCATCTTGCCGCGGCAGTAGATCATCGGCCGTGGTGCCTCTTGCGGCACGATCAGGTTGTGCACCTTGCCGACCATGATGGCGTGGTCGCCACCTTCGTATTCGCGCCACAGTTCGCATTCGATGACGGCGGTGGCGCCGGCCAGGATCGGGTTGCCGAGGTCGCTCAGGGTCCATTCGATACCGCTGGCCTTGTCCTTGCCCTTTTTCGCGAATGCATAGGCCTCGGCTTGCTGTTCACCGGACAACAGGTGAATGGCGAAGCGCTTGTTCTTCATCAATACAGGGTAGGAGTCGGAGCTGTAGTTGGGGCAGAACAGCACCAGTGGCGGGTCCATCGACAGCGAGGAGAAGGCGCTGGCGGTGAGGCCGACGATCGAGCCGTCGTCGTCCAGGGTGGTGATGACGGTAACGCCGGACGGGAAGGAGCCCAGGACGTTCTTGTAGACAGTTGCGTCGATCATCTTGTGTACCTCGGAAGGGCTGCGGTGGTCCGCGGTTTTTATCGTTGATGTGTCTGATGGTATACCGTAATACCTATTTTGCAAGCGGAATTTTTTGGTGCGCGGATAACGCGATGAACGGTTAAGGCCCCGTATTCATTGGGTTTGGCAGTGAAAAGGCTGCGCCAAGGCGGGGCGCCAGGCAGATCAGATGCGCTGAAAAAGCGCGGTGCAGTGTTGTCAAAAGTTTGGAATACCATAATATGGTCCGCAGCTGAGAGGCCGCCTTGAGCGGTTTCCATACAAAGATAAAAAACGACCTTTCGAGCTGAAAACCTATGTCCCAACCGTCGTCGCAACACCAGTTTGTCGAAAATCACACGGTCGATTACGTTCCACCTGCCGAGCGCCATGGGAAGGCGCGCGACCTGTTCACCCTGTGGTTCAGCACCAACATCGCGCCACTGCCCATCGTCACCGGGGCCATGGTGGTGCAGGTGTTCCACCTGAACCTGTTGTGGGGCCTGATCGCCATCGCGCTGGGCCATCTGCTGGGCGGCGTGGTACTCGCCCTGGCCTCTGCGCAGGGACCGCAGCTGGGCATTCCGCAGATGGTGCAGAGCCGTGGCCAGTTCGGTCGCTACGGCGCGCTGCTGATCGTGTTCTTCACCGCGCTGATCTACGTCGGCTTCTTCATTTCCAACATCGTCCTGGCGGGCAAGTCGATCCACGGCATCGCCCCCAGCGTGCCGATGCCCAGCGCCATCGTCATCGGCGCCCTGAGCGCCACCGCCATCGGCGTGATCGGCTACCGCTTCATCCACATCCTCAACCGCATCGGTACCTGGGTGATGGGCTCGGCGCTGCTGGCCGGTTTCATCATGATGTTCGCCCAGGACCTGCCGGCGGACTTCTTCAGCCGTGGCGCGTTCAACCTGTCGGGCTTCATCGCCACGGTGTCGCTGGGCACCATCTGGCAGATCAGCTTCTCGCCGTACACCTCTGACTACTCGCGTTACCTGCCGCGTGAGATCGGCATTGCCAAGCCGTTCTGGGCCACCTACTTCGGCGCCACCCTGGGCACCATCCTGTGCTTCAGCTTCGGTGCGGTGGCGGTGCTGTGCGTACCGCAAGGCACGGACGCCATGGCTGCGGTCAAGCAGGCCACCGGCTGGCTGGGGCCGATCCTGATGGTGCTGTTCCTGCTCAACATCATCAGCCACAACGCCCTCAACCTGTACGGCGCGGTGCTGTCGATCGTCACCGCGATCCAGACGTTCGCCGCCCAGTGGACGCCGAGCATCAAGGTGCGCGTGGTGCTGGCAACGGTGATCCTGGTGGCTTGCGGCATGGTCGCGCTGAACGCTTCGGCCGATTTCATCGGTGAGTTCATCGGCCTGATCCTGGCCCTGCTGCTGGTGCTGGTGCCGTGGGCGTCGATCAACCTGGTGGACTTCTACCTGATCAAGAAGGGCGAGTACGACATCGCCTCGATCTTCAGCGCCGACGGTGGGATTTACGGCCGCTTCAACCACCACGCGATCATTGCCTATGCCTGCGGCATCCTGGTACAGCTGCCGTTCGCCAACACCGCGCTGTATGTGGGGCCGTACTCGAACATCGTCGAAGGGGCTGACCTGTCGTGGCTGTTCGGCTTGATCGTGACCGTGCCGCTGTATTACTGCCTGGCGACGCGCAACACGCCGGTGAAGGCGGGCAGGGTGATTGGCGCGAACGACTGATTCATCGCGCAGATGCATCGCGGGGCAAGCCCGCGCCCACGCCGGGGGCGGTGGGGGCGGGCGTGGCCCGCGCGGGTTTTCAGGCCCGGACAGCACGCCGC
>NZ_JBDJLM010000116.1:0-9239 GCF_039673365.1 Pseudomonas sp. TWI923
GCCTTGTGCCGCGAAAGGGCCGCAAGGCGGCCCCAGGATTTCAGCGTGAAAGCAGAAATCGCCGGGGCTGCTCTGCAGCCCTTTCGCGGCACAAGGCCGCTCCTACAGCGGGCGTGCAAGTTCATTGTGTAGGCCCTCTGTTAGACTCGGCCTTTTTGCCATGTCAACGGAGCAGCCCATGATCATCTCTACCACCAGCCAACTCGAAGGCCGCCCGGTTGCCGAGTGCCTCGGCGTGGTCAGCGCCGAATCGGTGCAGGGGATCAACTTCGTGCGTGATTTCTTCGCACGCTTTCGCGACGTCTTCGGCGGCCGTTCGCAGACCCTGGAAGGCGCACTGAAGCTGGCCCGCGAGCAGGCCACCGAGGAGCTGCAGGCGCGGGCACGGCAGTTGCAAGCCGATGCAGTGCTGGGTGTGGACTTCGAGATCAGCATGCCGTCGGTGCAGGGCGGCATGGTCGTGGTGTTCGCCACCGGCACGGCGGTGCGCCTGAAATAGCAAAATGCCATTGGTCGGGCCAGGGGATTTTGTCCGACTGGTCTGCAAATGACCGGCTAGTCTCACTTCATCAGGCCGCCGCTTCACTTGGGCAAACACGCTGTTTGCCGGCGCGGTCAGCATTGGAGGGAGTCACGGGCATGAACGAATCCTACGTCGAAGACTTGAACGATTCATTTCCGATCAACAATCAGGTGTGGTGCGGCCAGTCGGCGTTCCGGCTGGGTTTCGCCAACATGACCCTGGACGAGTCGGAGCAGCTTCAACCGGCGCACCTGCAGCGTGCCAAGAAGGGTCGCTTCACCCCGCGGCTACCGCCGAAAAAGTGAACCTGCGCAACCACCACCCCGCCCAACGGCGGGGTTTTTTTTGCATTCATTGATCCTGCGCATGGCAACGCAGGGTCGTGCTCGTCGCAGGCCCGCCGCTGTGGTTTGCTTGCGCGATTCACTCAGGGAGTACCGATTCAATGCGTATCAGGGAAGAAACCTACTGGCAGTGGGCCGACCCACAGTTGCACAGCCGCAGCCACGACGAGGCGCTGAGCGACGGCACCTGCATCGAGGTGCAGGTGCGTCTGTCGCGCCTGGGTGCCACGCAGATGTTCCTGGGGGTGTATGCCCAGGGGGGCAGGGCGCTGGTGGAGGAGTACTACCCGGCGCGCCCCGGCGAGACCATGACCCGCGCGCTGGTGTGGGGCGTGGACCGGGCCCGCGCCCTGGCCACGGGCGCCTTGCCGCTGCCCGTGCAGGCGCCGCGGCGGCTTCAGGCCTGAGGGTGGCGGTTGCGGCTGGCCTGGACGATGCGTTCGGCGGGCACCCGTAGCTGGCGCAACAGGTATTCGGCAAAGTCCACGGGCCAGGGTTGCAGGGCAATGGCCCGGGCCATGCAGTCCAGCCACTGCGCGCTGTGGCTTTCGTCGATTGGCCATTGCGCGTGGAACGACGGAATGGCGATCGAGCCATAGCGCTCGCTGTACAGGCTCGGCCCGCCCAGCCAGCCACTGAGAAAGCACGCCAGCTTGTCACGCGAAGCAGACAGGTCGTGCGGGTGCATGCGCCGTAGGGGCGCGGCATCCGGCCGCTCATCCATCAACCGATAGAAATCGTCGACCAGCCGGCGCAGGCCATCGATGCCGCCGGCGGCCTGGTAGGAGGCATCGTCGGTGCCGTAGGTGGGGGTGATCATTAGATGCTCCGCTGCACAGAAGCGGCCATTCTAGCAGGCATGAAAAAGCCCGGCCTTGTGGGGCCGGGCTCAAGCTGTGGTGGACGACGGGGTGTGTCAGTTCAGCGTGTCGATCACCTTGACTGCCTGGTGCTCGCGGGCGCCGGGCCATTCTTGTTGCAGGGTCTGCAGCACGCGGCCGACGAAACCGGTGTCGGCGGCGGCCTTCTTGCCGACGTAGCCTTGGCCACGGCGGTAGACCTTGAAGCGGGCGCGCATGCTGGGCATGTGCGACTCGAATTCGTTTTCGACCGTGTTCGGCGGCAGGCGGTCCAGGCGTACTTCGCCGGACTGGCTGACCCACAGCAGATGGTCGTCGAGGCTGTCCTTGCGCGCGGCGAACAGCTGGGCCAATTGGTCGATGGTTGGATTGTTGTTCAAGTTCATCATTAAAGCCCCCATTACCCTATTCGTTGGGTGAAGTTCGTTGTGAAGTTCACATTCGGCGCCACAACATGTAGCGCACTAACCAAAGCTGCTACAGCAGCATCGCAACAGGGGCTTTCTCACGCTGCCTTCTGGGCAGTTTCCCTCTCCACGGACGGCCTGCGTTACCGCGCAAGCCGTCTGGAACACCCTTGCCACCGCTCCCGATCAGGGAGACGGCCTCATCATGCCCAAGGCCCGGGAAGGGCGTCAATAGGTTTGTAGTGAATATTTTTGTTCACTACATGTTGTCCGACAATCCTGCATTTGCTGTCAGACCAAACCGTTATCGCCGTGCTCAAGGAAGCCCGGGCGTTGCCGCAGCCGGGCATGGTAGGCCTCCAGCGCCGGCAGCTGTGGGTGCTCCAGCGGGGTGCGGCGCCAGCGGTTGAGCGACAGGCCGATGACCACGTCGGCCAGGCTGAAATCGCTACCGGCGATGTAGGCGCCGGTGACCTGCAGGCGTTGCTCCAGCAGGCCCATCCGGGCGTTCCACAACGCGCTGCTGGCGGCCAGCTGTGCCGGGTCCTGGTGGGCTGGCGACTGGCGCACCAGCGACATGAACGGGTAGCGCCAGGCGTCGTTGAGGTCGGTGGCCTGCCAGTCCAGCCACTGGTCCACGGCGGCCCGGGCGCGTGGCGCCGACGGGTACAGGTGGCCGCCGTCGTACTGGTTGACCAGGTAGCGCAGGATGCTGTTGGACTCCCACAGCACGAAATCGCCATCGATGATCACGGGCACCATGGCGTTGGGGTTCAGGGCCAGGAACGCGGGCGTGTCGGTGGCCTGGAAGCCGCTGCCCCAGTCTTCGCGCTGGTACGGCAGGTTGAGTTCGGCGCAGGTCCACAGCACCTTGCGTACGTTGATCGACGAAGCCTTGCCAAGGATCTTCAACATGCTCATTGCTCCAGGCTGGAGAGGATGCGTTGCGCGGCGCGCACACGCTCCTCGTTGGGGTAGTTGCGGTTGGCGAGCAGGACGATGCCCATCTGCTTGGCGGGCACGAAGGCAGCGTAGGCACCGAAGCCGCCGGTAGCGCCGGTCTTGTTGTACCAGGCTGCAGGTTCGGCAGGCGCTGATGGGCTCAAGGCACGGGTGGCCTGGGGTTCGCGGATCATCTTCGCGCCGTTGCCGGCCAGCAGGGTGTCGAGCGTGACCGGATAGGGGTAGCGCTCCCAGCCCAGGCCCTGGGTCATCGCGCCGACCTGGAAGTAGCCGCCCTGGGTGATGGCGATGGCCTTGCGCAGGGCCGGGTCGAGCTCGGCGGGCTGCACCTGCAACTGCACGTAGCGCAGCAGGTCGCTGGCGCTGGTCTTGATGCCGTAGGCCTCGTCGGCATAAGGGCCCGGATTCACCCGCACCGGTTTGTCGGCAGCATCGTAGCCCTGGGCATAGAGCCCGCGTTCCTTGGCCGGCACCTCAAGATAGGTGTGCTTGAGGCCCAGGCGTGGTAGCAGCTCCTGGGTCATCAGATCGGCGAAAGGGCGCTGCTGCGAACGGGCGGCGAGATCACCGAACAGGCCCAGGCTCGGGTTCGAATAGCAGCGTTGGGTGCCGTGCTCGGCAACGCGTTTCCAGTTTTTCAACCAGGCCAGGGTCTGCTCGGGCGTTTGCACCTCGTCCGGGAACTGCAGCGGCAGGCAATCGCCGCTGTAGGCGCCCAGCTCCAGCACGCTGGCGCTGCCGATTGGCGCATTGGCCAGGGCCGGCTGGTAGCGGCTGGCGGGGGCGTTGAGGTCAAGCTTGCCTTCGGCGCTGGCCAGGGCGGCGAGGGTGGCGGTGAAGGTCTTGCTCAGCGAGCCGATCTCGAACAGGGTGTCGCGGGTCACGGCCTGTTTGTCGTGCTTGTTGGCCCAGCCATAGCTGAAGTAATGCGACTGACCATTGGCGTAGACCGCCACGGCCATGCCGGCGATGCCTTGTTCGCGCATCAGCGGCTGGATGATGCCATCGACTTGGCTTTGCAGGTCATCGGCCAGCAGTGGTGGTGCCGCGAGCGCCAGGGCGGCGGTAAGCAGTGCGCGGTGGGTGCGGATCATCGAAAAGGGCTGTCCTTGTCAGGGGCGGGGAGATGGTGTCCGTTGCGCGACACTGGCAGGGGTTCCAGCGTTAGCGGCGCAAGGCCCGAAACCTTATCGTCTGGCCTTGCACAATGACAAGACGGAACCTGTGATGAAGTATTTGCGCATGCTGTTCGACAATTTCACCCTGGCCTTGCTCGGGGTGGTGCTGATTGCCACCGTGCTGCCCTGTTCCGGCGAGGGCGCGCTGCTGTTCGGTTGGTTGACCAACCTGGCCATCGGCCTGCTGTTCTTCCTGCATGGCGCCAAGCTGTCGCGGGAGGCGATCATCGCCGGTGCCGGGCACTGGCGCCTGCACCTGCTGGTGTTCTCCTGTACGTTCGTGTTGTTCCCGCTGCTGGGCATGGCGTTCAAGCCGCTGTTCGTGCCGCTGGTGGGCAATGAGCTGTACCTGGGTGTGCTGTACCTGTGCGCCTTGCCGGCCACGGTGCAGTCGGCCATCGCCTTCACTTCGCTGGCCCGTGGCAACGTGCCGGCGGCGATCTGCAGCGCCGCGGCATCGAGCCTGCTGGGCATCTTCCTGACGCCGCTGCTGGTCATGATGCTGCTCGGTGCGTCCGGCGATACCGGTTCGGGGCTGGACGCCGTGCTGAAGATCACCTTGCAACTGCTGGTGCCGTTCGTGGCCGGGCAGATTGCTCGGCGCTGGATCGGTGACTGGGTCAAGCGTAATGCGCGCTGGCTGAAGCTGGTCGACCAGGGCTCGATTCTGCTGGTGGTCTACACCGCGTTCAGCGAAGCGGTGGTCACCGGCCTGTGGCACACCGTGTCGCCGCAACACCTGGCCGGGCTGTTCGCCGTGTGCGGGATCCTGCTGGCGGTGGTGCTGTTGGGTACCCGCGTGCTCGGGCGGGTGCTGGGGTTCAGTGTGGAAGACCGCATCACCATCCTGTTCGCGGGCTCCAAGAAAAGCCTGGCCACCGGCGTGCCGATGGCCCAGGTGCTGTTCGTGGGCAGTGGTATCGGGGCGATGATCCTGCCCTTGATGCTGTTCCACCAGATCCAGCTGATGGTCTGCGCGGTCCTGGCGCAGCGTTATGCCGCGCGGGAATCCGCGGGTGAGGCGGCGACCGCAGGCTAGCCGAGGGTACGCTCGATGCCGCCCAGTACCAGGCTCTCCATCAGCGCCAGGCCCTGCGCTTCGCCCAGATCGCGCTCGCGCAGCCAGCCTGGCAGCTGGTTGAGCAGGGTCGCCAGCACATGCCCGGTGGCGGCCAGGGCGGCGCCTTCGAGCCGTGCTTGCGGAGCGATCAGGCGCAGCAGGCCGGCCTCATAGCGCTCGCGCAACAGCAGCAGGCGCGCCTGCTGTGCCTCGCTGAGGCAACAGAAGTCGCGCTCGGCCAGGCGGAACTGCAACGGACGTTCGCCATGCAGCTGCCAGTGCGCGGCAATCAGGCAGGCCAGCACCGGCTTGCCCTTGGCCAAGGCCCTGCGGCCTTGGTCGAGGGTGGCCTGGAGCTCTTCGTAGAGCTCCTCGATCAGGTCGTAGAGCAGGTCCTGCTTGCTGGGGAAGTGGTGGTACAGCGAGCCCGCGGTCAGCCCCACGTGCGCCGCCAGTTCACGCATGCTGACCTGGCCGAAGCCCTTTTCGGCGAACAGCGCCATGGCCCTGTCACGCCGCTCTTCGAAGTTGGCGCAGCGCATCGCCGCGTTGACCGGGGGCATGGCCTGCTCCTTAGTAGGTGAAGAAGCCGCGACCGCTCTTGCGGCCCAGATAGCCGGCGGCAACCATTTCCTTGAGCAGCGGGGCAGGGCGGTACTTGCTGTCGTTGAAGCCCTCATGGAAGGCCTCCATGATCGCCAGCAAGGTGTCCAGGCCCACCAGGTCGGCCAGGGCCAGCGGGCCGATCGGCTGGTTGCAGCCCAGGCGCATGCCGGTGTCGATGTCCTCGGCACTGGCCAGGCCTTCCTGGCGCACGAAGATGGCCTCGTTGATCATCGGCACCAGGATGCGGTTGACCACGAAGCCAGGGCGGTTGCCGGCGGTGATCGGGGTCTTGCCGAGCTTTTCGGTGACCAGCAGCGCCTGGGCGTAGGTGCTGTCGCTGGTCTGCAGGCCACGGATGATCTCGACCAGGGCCATCATCGGCACCGGGTTGAAGAAGTGCACGCCGATGAAGCGCTCGGGGTGCTCGATGCTGGCGGCCAGTTGGGTGACCGACAGTGACGAGGTGTTGGTGGCGATCAGGCAGTCGTTGCCGACGTTGACCGCCACCTGCTGCAGGATGCGCTGCTTGAGCTGCAGGTTCTCGGTGGCCGCCTCGATCACCAGCTGCGCGCTGGCCAGTTGGGCGTAGTCGGTGCTGGTGCGAATGCGGGTTTTCGCCGCCGCTGCGGTGCCTGCATCCAGGGTGCCCTTGTTGACCTGGCGCTCGAGGTTCTTGCCCAGGGTGGCCACGCCACGCTCCAGCGCGGCGTCGGACACGTCCACCAGCAGCACCTGGTAGCCGGCCACCGCGCATACCTGCGCGATGCCGTTGCCCATGGTGCCGGCGCCGATCACGGCGATCTGTTCGATAGTCATGTTGCCGGCTCCTTACACGCGTTCGAATACGACGGCGATACCCTGGCCGCCGCCGATGCACATGGTGGCCAGGGCGTAGCGGCCCTGCACACGCTGCAGTTCATGGATCGCCTTGGTGGCGATGATCGCGCCGGTGGCGCCAACCGGGTGGCCCAGGGAAATGCCCGAACCGTTGGGGTTGACCTTCTCCGGGTCGAAGCCCAGGGCGCGGGATACGGCGCAGGCCTGGGAGGCGAAGGCTTCGTTGGACTCGATCACATCCAGGTCGGCGACATTCAGGCCGGCCTTTTCCAGCACTTTCCTGGTCGCCGGGATCGGGCCCAGGCCCATCAACTCGGGCTCTACGCCGGCATGGGCGTAGGCCACCAGGCGCGCCAGCGGCTTCAGGCCCAGGCGCTGCACGGCGTCACCGGTGGTCAGCACCAGGGCGGCGGCGCCGTCGTTGATGCTGCTGGCGTTGCCGGCGGTGACGCTGCCGTCTTTCTTGAACGCAGGCTTCATGCCGGCCAGTTGCTCGGCGCTGGCTTCGCCACGCACGTTTTCATCGACGCTGAACTGCACGCTGCCTTTGCGGGTCTTGATCTCGATCGGCACGATCTGGCTGTCGAAGCGGCCTTCGGCAATGGCGCGGGCGGCGCGGCGCTGGCTGGTCAGGGCCACTTCGTCCTGCATTTCGCGGGTGATGCCGTGGGCCGCCGCGACGTTCTCGGCGGTGATGCCCATGTGGAAGTGCTCGAACGGGTCCTGGAGGATGCCGACCATGTAGTCGATACCCTGCAAGTCACCCATGCGCGCGCCCCAACGGGCTTGTGGCAGCAGGTACGGGCCGCGGCTCATGGATTCGGCGCCGGCGGCCAGGGCGATGTCGCTTTCACCCAGCAACAGGCCCTGGGCGGCCGAGACGATGGCCTGCAGGCCCGAGCCGCACAGGCGGTTGACGTTGAAGGCAGGGGTTTCCTTGGGCACGCCGGCATTCATCGAGGCCAGGCGGCTCAGGTAGGCGTCGCGGGGTTCGGTGGGGATCACGGTGCCCATCACCACGTGGCCGATCTGCTCGGCGCTCACGCCCGAGCGCTCGATGGCGGCGCGGGTGACCTGGGTGGCCAGGTCGGCCAGCGGCAGGTCCTTGAGCGAACCGCCAAAACTGCCGATGGCCGAACGCACTGCGCTGACGACGTAGATTTCTGTGCTGCTCATAAAGGCTCCGTTTGCAAAGACATGGCGGGGCGGGGGCCGGCTCTGCGAGAATGGCGCCGCCTCAGGACTTGTATGAAAAGTGGATCGAGTCTAGGCAAAGGCCTCAAGGCGGCCTATGCCGGATCTGTTCAGTCAACCTGACATTTTTTGCCACTCAGCATAGACAGCGAACTTCAGCCATGCGCGATAGCGATACGGTCGCGGTGTACTTTCTCAACGCCATGCTGCACGCCTTGCGAGAACGCCCGCAGGCGCGCGATGCCCACCTGCGCGCAGTAGGCATCGAGCCTGGGTTGTTGGCGCAGCCCCAGGCGCGGGTGCCGGCCAAGGCCTTCGCCCAGTTGTGGCTGGCGTTGATCGACGAGCTCAACGATGAGTTCTTTCATCTCGACAGCCATGGCATGCCGCTGGGCAGCTTCGCCCTGATCTGCCGTGGGTTGATCCAGGAGCCCAACCTGGACAAGGCCTTGCGTCAGTGCCTGAGCAGCTTCGCGCTGTTTTTGCGTGATCTGCGCGGCACTGTCACGGTGCGCGGTGCGCGTGCGGTGATCAGCGTGCAGTCGAGCATCGAAGACCCGCTGACCCGGGTGTACGCCGAGGAAACCTACCTGGTGCTGGTGGTCGGCCTGCTGTGCTGGCTGGCCGGGCGGCGCATCGCCATCGACCGTACCGAGCTTGCGTTGACGCGCCCGGCCCAGGAGGACGACGCCTTGCTGTGGGGGCCGGACCTGCGCCTGGGCAGTGGTCGTACCGAGGTGGAGTTCGACAGCGCCTGGCTGCGTTTGCCGGTGATGCAGGATCTGCCTGCCCTGAAGACTTTTTTACGCAGTGCGCCCCAAGGGCTGGTGATCCGCTTTCGCAATCAGAACGGCCTGGTGGCGGAGGTGTACCGGCACTTGCGCGCCCGCCACTATGGGCAGTGGCCAACCCTGAATGCCATGGCCGAGGGGCAACGGCTCAGTGCCAGCAGCTTCCGCCGCCAGTTGGAGCGCGAAGGGCGTTCGTACCAGCAGATCAAGGACGAAGTGCGCCGGGCGATGGCCTTCGAGCTATTGCGCGAGGGTTGCCTGAGTATTGCCGAGATTGCCGAGCAGACTGGTTTCCAGGAGCCCAGCGCGTTTCACCGGGCGTTCAAGAAGTGGACAGGGCAGAGTCCGGGCAGTTACCGGGCCAGGCTTAGAGTGGTCTAGAGCCATCTCTGCACCGATGCCATGAACTTGCGTTTGATTCGAGTCCGCTGGGGCCGCTGCGCAGCCCTATCGCGGCACAAGGCCGCTCCTACAGT